>NZ_JBFUEY010000015.1:0-133724 GCF_056403715.1 Mesorhizobium sp. P2_F5
GAGGCCGGAAACAGCTGCGGCTGATCGATCAGCCAGGGGCGAAACGTCTTGCTCATGCCCCAAAGAATCACGCCGTAATCCAGCTGTCTAGGCGCAGCCCGCCGCCGACCGCTCATTCCACACCCAAATACGGGGACAGGCTCCTAGCCCCGCCGATTCATCCCGGTGGCCGCCGGCGAGCGGCAGCCATTACCGGCTGATGGCGGCGATGAAATCGCGCACTTCCTCGATCAGAGCGCCAAGGCGCTTGAGAGTGCGTGTGTCTTCCGGCTGCTGTTCGATTGATGAGGCGCAGTCGGCGATGGCAAAGGCGCCGACGCCGCGCGCCGAACCTTTCAGCCCATGCGCCAGGAGCAGCCTCTCCCTGACATCGGCGTCGACGATTTTATCGCGGACGGAAAGCGCCTGCTGCACGAACAGCGCCAATACCTCTTGTTCGAGGGCGCGATCGCCCATTGTCTGACGGGCCAGATGGGCCAGATCCACCGGCCGCGAACGGGCCGGACCCGACGCATCGCCGCCCGGCATTGAGAAGGCAATGCCGCTTTCACCGCGTACCAATTTGAAACTCCTTGTCCCGATCGCCGTAAAAAAAATAGGCGATTTCCGTCGCCAACGCGTTAATGAATGGGCCGGAAAGTTGTTGCCGTAGAGGCGGCGAAATCACGTTCACGTTAACCTTATATTTAAAGTTTTACGTATCTCGCGGAATGCATGTTTTCTTTACCCGTGTGTGTCATTACGATACGAGGGTCCATTTTCAGCCTCCTGCGTGGGATAAGACAAGCCAGAATCAGGCCAAAATCATTCAGGCCAAAATCATAAAGTCCCTCGGCAGCTAGTACAGGGTAGCGAAGGCATGGCGAAGAAACCAACGACGACCAGAACTCTCGACAGCGACGTAGCCAGGGAACTCGAAAGGGCACTAGACCTCGACCTTAGCGGAGACGGCAGCGGCGATCTCGATATTGCGGCGTCGATGGAAGACCTGGAAGCGCAGATATCGCAGGCCGCGGACGAACTGGCGCGCGAAGGCCGCACCCAGAAGCCCGCCCCCTCTCAAAGCGCACCCGTCCAACAAAATCAAAGCGCGACGCCGGCTGCCAAGCCTGCAGAGCTGCGCCCGGTTGAATCGCGCAACAGCTCGCAGCCGGCCGGTTTCAAGCCGGCAAACGACGACCGCCAGAAAGATTACAAGACGCTTCTGCACAGCCTCAATCGGCGTGCGTCGAGCACGATCTATTGGGTCGTAGCGTTCGTGTCGCTGGCCTGGATTGCCGGCGCCGGCGGCCTTGCCAATCTGCTGTTTGGCCCCAGCATCTGGAAAATCCGTACATTCGATCAACTCCTGGCCCGCCCTGAACTGATTGGCCTCGCAATCGCGGCAATCATACCGGTTGTCCTGTTTTGGGCCTTCGCGGCGATGATCCGCCGCGCGCAGGAAATGCGCATCGCCGCCCAGTCGATGACCGAAGTGGCTTTCCGCCTGGCGGAGCCGGAAAACCTCGCCCAGGACCGCGTCATGATGATCGGCCAGGCCGTTCGCCGCGAAGTGGCGGCGATGGGCGAAGGCATCGAGCGCACGCTGGCGCGCGCCGTCGAGCTTGAAACGCTGGTCCACAGCGAGGTCAACCAGATCGAACGCTCCTATTCGGAGAATGAATCCCGTATCCGCTCGCTGGTCGACGGGCTGGGCAGCGAACGCGAAGCCGTCGTCACCCATGCCGAGCGCGTGCGCGCCTCGATCACCGGCGCGCATGAGACGCTGAAGGACGAAATCGGCGCTGCCTCGGACATCATTCGCGACTCCATCCTCAACGCGTCGACCAAGCTGTCGATGACGATCACCAATTCCGGCGACACGCTGATCGACCGCATCAACGAAAGCTCGATGTCGATCTTCGATCAGGTGGAAGGCCGGCTCGATACGATCACCGACCGGCTGTCGACCTCAGGCGAAGCCTTCGCTTCGCTGCTCGACACCCGCATCGCCAAGCTGACGGACACCACGGACGGCCTGACCCGCTCGCTGACCGACCTGCTCGACGACCGCACCACCGGCATGGTGTCGCTGCTCGGCGGCGCCGCCCGAACCCTGAGCTCGGAATTCGAATCCAGCCTCAACGGCATCGAGCGCACCTTGGCCGAACGCGGCCAGGCGCTGATCAGCGAATTCCAGACCCGCGCCGAAGCGCTTGATACCGGCACACAAAAACTCAACGCCGCGCTCGAAGCGCGTGCCCGCCAGATCAATGAAACGCTGGTCGAGCGCGCCCGCGAGATCGCCCACACCTTCGCCGAGAGCAAGGATCACCTCTCGGCGATGATCGATCAGGGCAAGACCCAGATCGGCGCCGACATGGCCGACATCGTTTCGTCGACCTCGTCCATGCTCGAAGCCCGTGCCGGCGATTTCGCCGGTCGCATGGAAGCGGCCCGCCATGTCGTGTCGCGCTCCTTCGACACCGACATCCAGCGCCTTGCCGATGCCCGCGTCGGCATCGAGGAGGCGGTCGAAAACCACAGCCGCAGCCTGTCCGAAAGCCGCGAGCGCATGGCCGCTGCCATGCAGGCGGACCTGGCGAAATTCGCCGAGGGCCGCGCCGGCATCGACGCAGCCGTGACCAACCAGGTGCAGAAGCTGGCGGAAGGCCGCAACCTGATTTCGCGCGCTTTGGAAGAGGATCTGCGCAAGGTCAATGAGTCGCGCGCCGCCATCGACGCGTCGGTCGGCAGCCATCTCGAGCGCCTCGAAGAGGGCCGCAACCGGCTCAACCTGGCTTTGCATGAAGACTCCGGAAAACTCGTGCAAGCCCGCACGATTATTGATGAAATGGTCGCCGGACATGTCGGCAAGCTGGCTGAAGGCCGCAACATTCTGTCGCGCGCGCTGGAGGCCGATCTCGGCAAGCTGGCCGACAGCCGCGTTAGCATTGACGGTCTGGTCGCCGGCCAGGTCGAAAAGATCGCCGAAGGCCGCGCCATCCTGACCAAGGCGCTCGAAAACGACATTATCGGCATCAAGGGCGTGATCGAAAACCACTCGGCGAAACTGGCCGAGGACCGAACCGAACTCAGCAAGGCGCTGGAGAACGACCTGTCCGGCATCAGGGACCTGCTCTCCGACCATTCGAACCGGCTCGCCGACGATCGTGGCCTGTTGTCCCAAACGCTCGAGGCCGACCTTGCCAAGCTGGCGGAAAGCCGGTCGAGCATCGACGGGCTGGTCGCCGGCCAGGTGGAGAAGCTGGCCGAGGGCCGTGACATTCTCAAGCGCGCGCTCGAAGCCGACATCAATACCATCAAGGGTGCCATCGTGGGTCATTCCGATCGGGTGGCGGAAGAGCGCAGCCAGCTTTCGAAGGCACTGGAAGCCGATCTGCAGAATGTGAACAGCCTGATCGCCGACCACACGAGCCGGCTTGTCCAGGATCGTTCGACGCTATCCCAGGCGCTTCAGGATGATCTGCACAATGTGAACGGCATAATGGCCGATCATCAAAATAGGCTCGTCCAGGACCGTTCGGCGCTCTCAAAGGCACTGGAAGACGACATCGCCAAGCTGGCGGAGAGCCGCTCCAGCATCGATGGGCTGGTCGCCGGACAGGTCGAGAAGCTTGCCGAGGGCCGCGACATCCTCAAGCGGGCGCTCGAAGCCGATCTCAACACGATCAGGAGCGCCATCGTCGACCAGTCACAGAAGCTGACCGAAAACCGTGGAGAGTTCGCACGGGTGCTGGAAGCCGACTTGGAAAATGTCAACAGCCTGCTTCAGGGTCACAGCGACAAGCTCGTCCAGGATCGCGCGACGCTGTCGAAGGCTCTCGAGGATGACCTCGCCAAGCTGGCGGAGAGCCGCTCCAGCATCGACGGACTGGTCGCCGGCCAGGTCGAGAAGCTGGCCGAAGGCCGCGACATCCTCAAGCGCGCCCTGGAAGCCGACCTGCAGAAGCTGTCGGCAAGCCGCGGCGAGGTCGACGACATCATCGCCGGCCATGTCGGCAAGCTGGCCGAAGGCCGCAACATGCTGACCCAGGCGCTGGAAGGCGATCTGGCAAAGCTCGCCGACGCACGCAACGACGTCGACCGCTCGCTGTCGGGCCACATCGACCAGATCGCCGCCAGAAGCACCGATATCTCGGCGGCTATCGCAGCCGATGTCGAGAAGATCGAGCAGGCCTTCAGCAAGCAGACCGGCATCATCGAGGAGCGCGCCGGGACGATGGAGCGCGCGCTATCGGTGGGGGTCGACAATGTCCGCAACGTGCTGGAAAAGAGCGCCGTCTTCGTTGCCGGCGCGCTGCGCGAGAAGGTGATGGAAGTCACCGGCGCCCTGCACGAACAGGCGGGTGCCGCCTTCAGCGATGCCGACCGCAAGATCGCCGAGCGCGCCGAGCAGACCTCTGCTGCCCTGCTGGCCCGGGCCGAGGACATCGCCCGCACTTTCGAAGACGCCGATCGTCGCCTGCACGCACGTGCCGAGGACACGACGAGCGCCTTGCTTGCCCGTGCCGAGGATACGACGAGCGCGCTGCTTGCCCGGCATGACGAGACGTCGAGCTCGCTGCTCGCCCGCGCCGAAGAGACGGCCGGACGGCTGGCTGCCCGCGCCGGCGAAATCGCCGGTACGTTCGACGCCGCCGACCAGAAGCTGGTTGCCCGTGCGGTCGAGACAGCGCAGTCGCTCGCCGATCGCGCCGGCGACATCCTGCGCAACTTCGAGGGTGCCGACCAGCGGCTGAGCATGCGCATCGGCGAATCCGCCGAAGCGCTTGCCGCCCGCGCCTCCGATCTCGGCCACATCTTCGACGCCGCCGACCAGCAGCTGATCACGCGCATTGCCGAGGGCTCAGACGCTCTGTCGGCCCGCGCCACCGAGATCAGCCGCATCTTCGACGAGGCCGACCACCGCCTGGTGTCGCGGATCGCCGACTCCACCTCGACGATCGGCGAGCATGCCGACAACATTGTCGGCGCCTTCGCCAGCACCGAGCAGCGGGTCGCCGAGCGCGCACGCCAGACCGGCCAGGAACTCGCCGTCCACGCCCGCGAGATGGAGCAGGCTCTGGCCGGCGCCGACGAACGGCTGGCTGCGAGCGTCGCTGCCGCAACCACCCGCGTCGAGGAACAGGTCGCGAGTGTCGAAAACCGCCTCGCCTACACCACCGAGACGATGGGCCAGAAACTCAACGAGCAGGTGTCGAGCGCCGAGGCTCAACTGATCTCGCGCGCCAACACGATTGCGGAGACCTTCACCGCGGTTGGCCAGCACATCGGCCAGAGCACCAACGACGCAGCCAAGACCATCGGCACCAACACCCGCGAGCTCAACACGATGCTGGCGGCGCGTTCGGCCGAGATGTCGAAAATCCTCGACGAAACCGCGCGGCCGCTGGTCGAGCGCTTCGCCCAGGGCGGCTCGGAACTGCAAAAGAGCATGGAAGAGGTCACCGAACGCGCCACCGAGAAGCTGCGCAGCGAAAACGCCGCCCTCGTCAACGCGCTCGCCAGCCGCACGGCCGAAACGCTGTCGGCCGTCGAAGGCGCGCGCTCGTCGCTCGCCGACAGTGTCGCCGACCTCATCGGCCGCATGAGCGTCTCCAGCTCGCAGCTCGGAGAGCTGATCGAGCAGGCGGCGGTCAATCTCGGCCAGGTCGACGAACGTCTCAGCGGCAGCACGCAAAGCTTCGCGGCGACCACCGAAAAGGCGGCGCAGACCTTCGCCAGCTCGGCCCGCCTGGTCGATTCGAACACCACGCGGCTTACCGAACTGTCGTCTTCGACGCTGCGCGAGGTCGCCTCGATCGCCACCAAGTTCGACGAGCACAGCCGTCTGCTGTCCTCGGCTTCCGACCTGTTGAGTTCGGCGCAGAGCAATCTGGAACACACGCTGGAGAGGCAGTCGTCGCTGGAAGATCTCGCCGTCGGCCTGGTCAAGAAGTCGGAAGACCTCGAAAAAGTAATGCGTTCGTTCGAGAGCCTTGTCGGCCAAACGATGCAGAATGCCGAAGGCAGGACGCTGGCATCGGCCGACAAGATCCGCATTGCCATTGCGGAAGTGGTCGATTCGGCAACCAACCGGTTTGCCGATGCGACCGAGGAGATGCGGCGCACCGCGAGCTCGATCAAGAGCGAGCTCGACCTGACACGCGCCGAGCTCAAGAAGGGCGTCATCGAGATGCCGGAAGAGGCCAAGGAATCGACTTCGGCGATCCGCCGTGCCGTTTCCGAGCAGATCAACGCGCTCAAGGAACTTTCGGATATCGTTGCGAAATCGGGCCGCGGTGGTGGCGACACTTCCGAACCCCGTAATTTGCGCCCGGCTCCTCAGGCGCCGGTCCAGCGCCCGGCCGAGCCTGTACGCCGCCCGCCGACGGCGCCGCAGCCGGAGCGCCCGGCACCGCAGGCGCCGCTCGGCGGCCTGCGTGGCACGCTCGATATCGAACGTCCCGCCGAAGCACCGCGCCAGCGCGACGCCAATGCCCGCACGCCGCAAGGTGGCTGGGTGCGCGACCTCCTGACCGGGGCATCGCGCGAGGAGGAAGTCGCCAGGCCGGCGGCGCCCGCGGAAACACCGCGCGCCACACCCGCCCAGCGTTCGCCTCTGCATGTCATGGAGTCGCTCAACTCGCTCTCCGTCGACATTGCGCGGGCGATCGACCATGACGCCTCGATCGAGCTGTGGAACCGCTACCGGCGCGGCGAACGTGACGTGTTCACGCGCCGCCTCTACACGCTGAAGGGCCAGCAGACCTTTGACGAAATCCGTCGCAAATATCAGGGAGAGGCGGAGTTCCGCGCCGCCGTCGACCGCTATTGCGACGATTTCGAGAAACTGCTCAAGGACGTCTCGCGCAACGACCGCGACAACATCATGGCGCAGACCTACCTGACGTCGGACACCGGCAAGGTCTACACCATGCTGGCCCATGCGAGCGGCCGCCTGCACTGATTGGCGGCGGCTACGGAACAAAAAGGCGGGCTTGGCCCGCCTCTTTTTGTTCAGGCCAGGTTCGTGTCACTGCAGGAAAAGATCACAATCTGTCGGCGCTGCCCCTCATCCGCCTGCCGGCACCTTCTCCCCGTATGGTGACGGGGAGAAGGTGGCTGGCCGCAACGCCGGCACTCTTCCTGCAACGCCGGTGATTGGCGAAGCAATCTGCGCAGGCCTCTTTCTCCCCGTCGCTATACGGGGAGAAATGCCCGGCAGGGCAATGAGGGGCGGCGCGAACCGAAGATCTTGAGTCGATGCGTCGTCCGCTCGGCTATCAGATCACCGAGTCCGTCCAGCGCACGATATCCTTCGCCGCCTCACCGAAGGCGCTGTCGAGCGCGCTGACATAAGCTGGATTGCCGCTGCCCGAGACAGGGGCGGATGCGGTGAAGCTTTTCGAGGCGCGCACCTCACCGTTGCGGTCGTTCAGGATGCGTACGAAGAGATTGACCTCGGCGTGCTCGCCGCCATTGACGCGGACTTCGAAGGAGCGGATCTCGACGATCACCTGATAGTCGATCGCCAGCCCCTCGCCCGGCTTGCCGACGCCGGCAAAGCTGCCGGAGCGCTGGAAGGTTTCGGCGAGCCTTGCCTGCACGATCAGCGGCAGGCGGTCGGCCCATTGCGCGCCCTTGAGGTATTGGATCGAGCGATCGGATGGCTTGATGACGATGTTCTGGCTGTCCAGCGCCTTGAGCGCGGAGGGCTGGGCGATCAGGATCTGGCGGCGGCTGTGGCCATGCGCGTCGATCGACGGAGCGGACAGCTCGAACGTATCGAGCGGCGCCGGTTTGCCTCCCAATGCCGCGCAACCGGCGAGGGTCAAGCCAAGCAACACGACAGCAGATTTATGCCCACCCAACCTGAACGTCACGCGCGATCCCCGTTGTCCCCGGATCGTAAGACCAACCCGCATTCGCGGTTCAACTTCTTGCGGCGGGCGGCGGCTGAAGTCAACGCCGTGCCCTGCCATCGAACTGCCGGACCTCGCCGTCGCCGCCCGACAAGATGCGCTGCGGGTTGCGGCTGAGATCGGTCACCGCCTCTTCGATGCGGCTGATCGAACGCCGGCTGTCCTGGACCAGCGCCTCGACATTCGACAGGCCCTGGCCGGAGAACCGCGCCAGATTGTCGGTGATGGTGCCAAGCCGCGCGTTCAGGGTGTCTGCGACCTGCTTGAACGATTTCAGCGTGTCCCTGGCATCGGCCATGACGCCGTTGGCCTCTCCCGAGCCGAGCAAGGAGTCGACCTTGGCCAGGATGCCGTCGACGCGCACCGAGGCATCGTTGAGGCGCTGCGCCAGCTGTTTGGCGTCCTTGATCGTCTCGTCGATATCGTCGGCACGGTCGGCGAACTTGTCGGTCACCACGGCGATGTCGGCGGCGGCCTTGTCGGCGTTTTCGCTCGCCTTTCTTATATTGGCGAGCGCGGTACGAACCTCGGCTGGATCGATGCCGTCGAGGACGCCGTCGACCTTGGCCAGCGTGCCTTGCGTTCGCGTGGCGAAATCGTTGACCGAGTTGACGGCGGTATCGACATTCCTGATCACGCCATCGAGCTGTCCGCTGGTCTCCTTCAGATTGGCGGTGACGGTATTCACATTGGCGACGATGCTCTTGATCTGGTCCTTGTCGACGGCATTGAGCAGGCCTTCGGCGGCCTTCAGCGTGCCGTCAAGCTTGCCGGAAACGCTCTTCAACTCGTCCGACAGCGCACTGACACTGGACAGGAACTTGTCGATGCCGTCGGCATTCTTGGCCAGCGCATCGGAGAATGTCTGGGCGTTCTTGATCGTTTGGGTCAGCGGCCCGCGCACATCCTTGGTGAAGCCTTCGAGATCGGAAAGCACCTTGTCGGCGCGGGTGAAGATGTTCTGCGCCGTCTGCAGGAGATTGTTGACGGCAGAGGGGTTGGCGACGATCTCGGCGGTTCTGCCTTCCTTTTCCGCCTCTTCGAGCAGGTTCGGTTCCTTGGGGTTGGCGCCCTTCAATTCGATGTTGACCTGGCCGGCAAGGCTGGCGATGCCGATATCGGCCTGCGTCGATTTGGTAAGCGGCGTCGTCTTGTCGATCTCGGTCGTGGCGATGGCGGAATTCGGATCGTTGCGGTCGAAATAGACGCGCTTGACCACACCGACCTTGACGCCGTTGAACAGCACCAGACTGCCGGGGCCGAGGCCTGAGGCCGAACCCTGAATGCGCACGCGCAACTGCGCCGTCTCGCCGCGATCGCCGATCTGGGCGGTCCAATAGACGAACGCGAAGGCCGCCAGGATCGCAGCCAGGGTGAAAATGCCGACAATTACGTAGTTGGCTCTGGTTTCCATTGCCCCACTTATGGCTATGCGCGCGCGGCAAGATCAAGTTGCCGGGCGCGTTTTCCGCGGAAATAGGATTTTACCCACGGCTCCTCGCTCTTCAGCATGTCGTCGATCGTGCCTTCAACCAGGATTTTCTTGTTGCCGAGCACCGCCACGCGGTCGCAGGCAGTGAACAGCGTGTCGAGATCGTGCGTCACCATGTAGACCGTCAGGTCCATCGTATCGCGCAGCTTGACCACCAATTCGTCGAACTCGGACGCGCTGATCGGATCAAGGCCGGATGTCGGCTCGTCAAGGAAGACGATGTCGGGATCGAGCGCCAGAGCCCGTGCCAGCGCGGCGCGCTTGATCATGCCGCCCGACAGCTCCGAGGGAAATTTTTGTGCAGCGTCCGGCGGCAGGCCGACCAGCTCGATCTTGAGCAAGGCCAGCTCATCCATCAGCTTCCTCGGCAAATCGAGATATTCACGCATCGGCACCTGCACGTTTTCCTGCACGGTAAGCGCCGAAAACAGCGCGCCATGCTGGAAAAGCACGCCAAGCCGCATGTCGACGCGCAACCGTTCGATATCGCTCGCCTTGTCGACATCGACGCCGAACAGCTTGATCGTGCCGGACTGCTTGTGAAGCAGGCCGAGAATGGTGCGCAGCAGCACCGATTTGCCGGCGCCCGAGGCGCCGACGAAACCGAGGATTTCGCCGCGCTTGATGTCGAGCGCCAGTTTGTCGAGGATCAGCTTGTCGTCCAGCGAGACAGTAATGTCGCGCACGGAAAGTACGATATCGCTTTCACCCGTTCCCTGCTCCGCCTTGATCCCGTTTGAGCTCTTACCCATCATGTCAGAACTCGATCGAGGCGTAGAAGATTGCGAAAAGGCCGTCGAGGATGATGACGACGAAGATCGACTTCACCACCGAGGCGGTGACGTGCAGGCCCAGCGATTCGGCGCTGCCGCCGACTTTCATGCCTTCGACGGAGGCAATGGTGCCGATGATCATGGCCATGAACGGTGCCTTGATCAGGCCGGCGAAGATGGTGCTGATATCGATCGCGCCGCGCAGCCGGTCGATGAAAGCGGACGGCGAAATGCCGGAGTAAAGCCAGGCAGCGACGATGCCGCCGCCGAGAGCGGCAAAATTGGCAATAATGGTGAGACAGGGTAGCGCAATCACCAGCGCCACAAGGCGCGGAAACACCAGCACGCCGATCGGGTTGAGGCCGATGACCTTCAGCGCGTCGACCTCCTCGCGCATCTTCATCGAGCCGATTTCGGCGGTGATGGCGCTGCCGGAGCGGCCGGCGATCATGATCGCCGTCATCAGCACGCCGAGCTCGCGCAGGATCAGCACGCCGACCAGGTCGACAACGAAGATGTTGGCGCCGAAATAGTTGAGCTGGTAGGCGCCCTGCTGGGCAACGATGGCGCCGACGATGGCCGACATCAGTACCACCACGGGGATGGCGCCGACACCCATGCGATCGATCTGGTTGAAGATCGCAGCCGGGTTGATGGCATGGCCGCGCCCGAGCTTCATCTGCGCGCCGCCGATGGTGGCGCCGAGGATGTTCATCGAGGCGAGGAAATCGTCGCGCATCTCATAGACGCGGCGGCCGATCGCCTCCAGGGCACGAAGGATGATGTTGGGGCGCCGGAAACCACGCGATTCGGGCTCGCGCCGGACGGCTTCGCCGACAGCACCGAGCAGGATCGAGGCAACATCGCTTTGCCCCTGCATCTTGATCTCGACGCTCTTCTTCTCGAAGGCGCAGACCAGGCGATCGATCAGCCAGGCCCCGGCCGTATCAATTTTCTCGATGTGGGAAAGGTCGAGCGCCAGCGTCTGAAAGCCTTTGCGCTGCTCGATCTTGCGCATCTCGGCGTCGACCAGCGCCACGGTCCGCGTGGTCCAGATTCCGGAGAAGGCGCAGCCGAGGACGCCGCCCTCCTCGCCGACCGCGACGCGGGGCTGGTGGTCGGCCTCCTTGGCGGCGTTGCCGCTTGCGTCGCGTTTGCCGATGGTCAACATGGCGTCCTGTTTAGCCTGACGGGTCGAAACTGTCGATTTGCCGACGACGCGTTGTCGCATAGCTGGAGCAGAAAAATATGGCGCGTGTCATTTCGGTTGAGGCCGAGTGTTTTCCCATCGCCGGCACCTTCACCATCTCGCGCGGATCGAAGACCGAAGCCGAAGTGATCACCTGCACGATCAGCGATCGCGGCCATCGCGGCTGGGGCGAATGCGTCCCATACAAGCGCTATGGCGAGACCATGGAGGGCGTGCGCGACGCCATCGAGGCGATGCGCCAGCAGATAGAAGGCGGCATCAGCCGGAAGGGCCTGCTCGATGCGATGCCGGCGGGCGCCGCCCGCAACGCCATAGACTGCGCCTTGTGGGACCTGGAGGCGAAGATGAGCGGCATAGCGGTGTCGGCCGCCATCCATGCCGTGCCCTTGTCGGCGCTGGAGACGGCCTACACGCTGTCGTTGGGCGAGCCGGAGGCGATGGCGGCGCAAGCCCGCGCCAATGCCAGGCGGCCACTGCTCAAGGTCAAGATCGGCGGCGACAACGACATGGCCCGCATCCGCGCCGTGACCGAGGCGGCGCCCGACAGCCGCATCATCCTCGACGCCAATGAAGGCTGGACCGATGCCAACATCGTCGAGAACCTCGCTTTCGCGGCAGAGCACGGCATCGCGCTGATCGAACAGCCGCTTGCCGCCGGCGATGATGCCATCCTGCGCCACATCGCGCACCCCGTGCCGATCTGCGCCGATGAAAGCGTGCACGAGGCGAAGGACCTCGAAGCGCTTGTCGGCCTCTATGACGCCGTCAACATCAAGCTCGACAAATCCGGTGGCCTGACAGCGGCGCTGACCCTTCGTGACCGCGCCCGCGAACTGGGTTTTGACGTGATGGTCGGCTGCATGGTCGGCACCTCGCTGGCGATGGCGCCGGCGGTGCTTTTGGCGCAGGGCGCCGAGTTCGTCGACCTCGACGGTCCGCTGCTTCTGGCGCGCGACCGCCAGCCCGGCCTCGTCTACGAGGGGTCGCTGGTCTCACCGCCTGACAGGATGCTGTGGGGCTGAACGCGCGGCGAGGCCGATCAGCGCCAGGCCGATGATGGCGATCGGGATCATCGCCAGGAAGCCGTCGACGCCGTAGCGCTCGTAAAGTGGGCCGGATGCCAGCGTCACCGCCGCCATGAAGAAGCCGTTGAAGAAATAGGCAATGCCTTGCGCGGCGCCGGTGCGCTCTTCCGAAACCGTCTCGCCGATCATCTTCTGCAGGCCGATCAGCACCATCGCCACCGATACCGAATGCAAGGTCTGGACGCCGAAGAATCCGGCAACGCCAAGCCCGAGCGGCCAGATCAGCGGAAAGGCGATCCAGCGCACGATGGAGCCGATGCCGGCGATCAGCATCATCTTGACGACCGAAACGGAGGCGAAAATACGGTTGAAAAACAAAAACATGCAGACTTCGGCTACCACGCCCCAGGCCCATAGCAGGCCGATGAGGGAGCCGCTGATGCCGATCGACTTCCAGTAGATCGACACAAAGCCGTAGAGAAAGGCATGGCTGGCGGTGATGATGCCGACGCCGAGGGTGAAATAGAGGAAATACGGATTGAGCAGGCTGGGCGCCGAATGCTGGATGTCGGTGGCCGAAAGTGGCGACGCCCGCCTCGGCCGGCCAAGCCGCGGCGCCAGCAGCCCGGCGACGAGTGCGGCCGCAAGTGACACGAAGATGATCACCGGCACGGCCTGCACACTCGTCCAGTACAGGATGAAGCCGCCCGCGGCATTGGCGCAGAGATAGGAGATCGAGCCCCATTTGCGCATCGCAGTGTAATTGGAGCCGAAGCGGCGCACGCCCGACAGCGCCAGTGAATCGGCGATCGGCGAATGCGGCGTCCACACCACTGTCAGCGCCAGCGATACCGCTAGCACCATGGCGTAGGTGGGGGTGAGGAAATAGCCGGCCGAAAGCACCATGGTCGCGGCCACCAGCGCGATATAGACATCGGCCCTGTCCTTGGCGCGGTCGGCAAGCGCGGTGAGCAGCGGCGTCGTCACCACGCGCAGGAACATTGGTGCTGCCAGGATGATGGCGATCTGCTCGGCGTGGAACCCCTGGGCCTGCAGCCATAGCGGAAAATACGGCAGATGCGTTCCAAGCGACACGAAGAGCGTCGCGAAGATCAGGCTCATGCGCAGCTCGAAATGGAGCGGTTTGACGAGTTGTTCTGGCGAGAGCGGCGGCAGCGACATGAATCGATCCAATTGCGCTGCACGAAGGGCTGCAACGCTGATCGATCCCATAACATGGGGGCGATCGAGTCGAAACTGCCTGGACTAATCGATTAACAGGGGTTCAAGCCGCTTCGACGACCCTGTCCTCGATCAGCATCGGGATGAAGGGCTCGTCCGGCGCCTCGGGCAGGATTTTCGCCCAGTGAATGATCTCCATCCGGCCGTCGAAATGCTCGACCACCGCCGTGCAGCTCTCCACCCAGTCGCCGGTGTTGATGTACTGCACGTCCCCGTAGTTCTCGATCGCGGCATGGTGGATGTGGCCGCAGATGACGCCGTCGACATGCGAGCGGCGCGCTTCCTCGGAGAGCACGGTCTGGAACGAGCCGATGAAGTTGACCGCCTTCTTGACCTTGACCTTGGCCCAGGACGAGAACGACCAGTAGGGAAGGCCGAGCAAATGGCGGAGCTTCGTCACCACGCGGTTGACCACCATGGCAGCGTCATAGGCGTAGTCACCGAGATAGGCCAGCCAGCGCTGGTTGTGCACCACGGTGTCGAACTGGTCGCCATGGATGACCAGCAGGCGCCTGCCGTCGGCGGTTTCGTGGATGGCGCGGTCGGCAACGACGATGCCGCCGAAATGCACGCCCTGGAACTGGCGCGCGAACTCGTCGTGATTGCCGGCAATGTAGGTGATCGAGGTGCCCTTGCGCGCCTTGCGCAGCAGTTTCTGGACCACGTCATTGTGACTTTGTGGCCAATGCCAGCTGCGCCGCAGACGCCAGCCGTCGACGATGTCGCCGACGAGATAGATGATATCGGCGTCGTGGTACCGCAGGAAATCGATCAGGAACTCGGCCTTGGCCGCCTTCGATCCGAGATGCAGGTCGGATATGAACATGCTGCGGAAAGTGCGGGTTTCTGTGCTGGACATCAGATCGTCACCGTTGCTTTCGCGCAGGCTATGCCCCGATTCATGCAACAACCGTATGACGGTTGCGATTGGGCCAGCCAAAGGGCTAGCTTGCCCGCGCCATTCACAGGAGAAAGTCGTCATGGATCTCGGGATCAGGGGCAAGAAGGCCATTGTCTGCGCTTCGAGCAAAGGGCTTGGCCGTGGCTGCGCCATGGCGCTGGCCGAGGCGGGCTGCGATCTCGTCGTCAACGGCCGCAACGCCGAGCTGGTCGCCAAAACCGCCGCCGAACTGCGCCAACGCTACGGCGTGAAGGTGACGGAGATCGTCGGTGACGTCTCGAAGCCCGACGTGCAAAAGGCACTCCTTGCCGCCTGCCCCGACCCCGACATACTGGTCAACAACAATGGCGGCCCGCCGCTGCGCGATTTCCGCGAGCTCGATCGCGCAAAGATCCTCGAAGGCGTGACGCAGAACATGGTGACGCCGATCGAACTGGTGCAGGCCGTCATCGACGGCATGGCCAAGCGCGGCTTCGGCCGCATCGTCAACATCACCTCGCTGTCGGTCTATGTGCCGATCCCCGGCCTCGACCTTTCGTCCGGCGCGCGCGCCGGGCTGACCTCGTTCCTGGCCGGCGTGGCGCGCACTGTGATCGACCGCAATGTCACCATCAACAGCCTGCTGCCGGGCAAGCTCGACACCGACCGGCTGCGCGGCCCGCATGAGGCCGGCACGACGGAAGACCCGACTGCTGCCGCGGCGCGCAAGACCCGCATCAGCGCCGACGTTCCAGCCAAGCGGCTTGGCACGCCGGAAGAGTTCGGCCAGATCTGCGCCTTCCTGTGCTCGGTCCATGCCGGCTATCTCACGGGCCAGAACATCCCGGTCGATGGCGGCCTCTATGTCAGCGCCTTTTGATCGACGCGCCTGCGAAGCAGCACGAGTCGTTCGCGATGAAATCGGCATAAGTATCTGATGCAACGCGACTTTCGACGCGCCGCAGCGGAAAGCTGACGACGCGTCATTTAGCGTCGCGACAAACCTTGGCCGCATGCTAAAAAGACTCTGATATAGCAGTTTCGAGGGAGCGGCCGCATGGAAGGCGAGAACAAGAAAACGGCACGTTCGGACCTCGACGAAGCCGCCCTCTACTTCCACAAGCATCCAAGACCGGGAAAGCTCGAGATCCAGGCAACCAAGCCGCTCGGCAACCAGCGCGACCTGGCGCTGGCCTATTCGCCAGGCGTCGCAGCCCCCTGCCTTGAAATCCGCGACAATCCGGCGACCGCGGCCGACTATACGGCGCGCGCCAATCTGGTCGGCGTCGTCTCCAACGGCTCGGCGGTGCTCGGCCTCGGCAATATCGGCCCGCTGGCTTCGAAGCCGGTGATGGAAGGCAAGGCGGTGCTGTTCAAGAAATTCGCCGGCATCGACGTCTTCGACATCGAGATCGATGCGCCGGGGATAGAGCGCATGGTCGAGACGATCTCGGCGCTGGAGCCAACCTTCGGCGGCATCAATCTCGAGGACATCAAGGCGCCGGAATGTTTTGAGGTCGAGGCGCAGCTGAAGGCGCGCATGGGCATTCCGGTGTTTCACGACGACCAGCATGGCACCGCCATCATCGTCGCCGCCGCCGTGCTCAACGGGCTGGAATTCGCCGGCAAGACCATTTCCGACATCAAGATCGTCACGTCAGGTGCGGGCGCGGCCGCCCTCGCCTGCCTCAACCTTCTGGTCTCGCTCGGCGCCAAGGTCGAGAACATCTGGGTCACCGACCGCTTCGGCGTCGCCTACAAGGGCCGCACCGACGAGATGGACCGCTGGAAAGACCCCTATGTGAAGGATACCGAGGCACGCACGCTGGCCGATGTGATCCCTGGCGCCGATGTGTTCCTCGGTCTGTCGGCCGCCGGCGTGCTGAAGCCGGAACTGCTCCAGCACATGGCACCGAAGCCGCTGATCCTGGCGCTGGCCAACCCCAATCCCGAGATCATGCCGGAGACGGCGCGGGCTGCCCGGCCGGACGCCATGATCTGCACCGGCCGTTCGGATTTTCCCAATCAGGTCAACAACGTACTGTGCTTTCCTTATATCTTCCGTGGTGCGCTGGACTGCGGCGCCAGCGCCATCAACGAGGAGATGAAGATGGCGGCGGTCAGAGCGATCGCCGCGCTAGCCCGCGAAGAGCCTTCGGATGTCGCCGCGCGCGCTTATTCCGGGGAGACGCCGATCTTCGGTCCCGATTTCCTTATCCCCTCGCCCTTCGACCCGCGCCTGATCCTGCGCATTGCACCGGCGGTTGCAAAGGCTGCCTGCGACACCGGCGTCGCGACCCGGCCGATCACCGACTTCGCCGCCTATATCGACCAGCTCAACCGCTTCGTCTTCCGCTCCGGCCTGGTGATGAAGCCGGTGTTTTCCTCGGCCAAGGCGTCGACCGCCAAGCGCGTCATCTACGCCGACGGCGAGGACGAGCGCGTGCTGCGCGCAGCCCAGGTGGTGCTGGAGGAAGGCATCGCCGAGCCGATCCTGATCGGCCGCCCGCATGTCATCGAGGTCAGGCTGAAGCGCTACGGCCTGCGCATCAAGCCGGGCGTCGATTTCGGCCTGATCAACCCCGAGGACGATCCGCGCTATCGCAACTATGTCGATCTGCTTATCGAACTCGCCGGCCGCCGCGGCGTCACGACAGAAGCCGCGCGCACCATGGTGCGCACCGACAATACGGTGATTGCGGCGCTGGCGTTGAAGCGCGGCGACGCCGACGCCATGATCTGCGGCCTCGAAGGCCGTTTCGAGCGGCATCTGCGCAATGTGACGCTGGTCATCGGCGCTCGCCCGGGCGTCAAGGACCGCGATCTGTCGACGCTGTCGATGCTGATCTCGCAGCGCGGCATCATCTTCCTCACCGACACCCATGTCTCGGTCGATCCGACGGCGGAGGAAATCGCCGAAATGACCATTCTCGCGGCGGAGGAAATCCAGCGCTTCGGCATCGAGCCGAAGGCGGCACTCTTGTCGCATTCGGATTTCGGCTCGCGCGATTCACCGAGCGCCCTGAAGATGCGCCAGGCGGCGGCGATCCTGGCGCGGGTTGCGCCCGACCTGCAATGCGACGGCGAGATGCATGCCGACACGGCTTTGTCGGAGCATCTGCGCCAGCGCGTCTATCCACATTCGCGGTTGAAGGGCGAAGCCAATCTGCTGGTGTTCCCGAACCTCGACTCCGCCAACATCACGCTGTCTGCGCTGCGGACAATGATGGATGCGCTGCATGTCGGCCCGATCCTGCTCGGCACCGACAAGCCGGCGCATATTCTGACGCCATCGGTGACCTCGCGCGGCGTCGTCAACATGACGGCGCTGGCGGTGGTCGAGGCGGCACACAAGGCGCAGGCGGTGGTCGATTTTGGCTGACGCAGTCAGGCCGGCGCGAAGCGGTAATGGCCGGTCTGCCTGAAGGTGAAAAGCGTATCCTCTTCGCGGGCACCCGCGCCGATATTGTGGATAACCAGCGCTCGTTCCGGCACCTCCGCCGAGCGTTTGGATGAAACGATGACGATGTGCGGCAGGTTGCCGGGCAGCATCTGGGTGACGAGATCGCCCGGCTGAAGGTCGGCAGGATCCTCGCTTACGGTCAGGGAAACACCCTTGCGCCCGAAAAAGGCGGCAAGGTTGCCGACCCGTCGGTGGTCGATGTTGCGGTCGGTCGTTTTCAGGCCCCAGGTCTTGGGATAGGCCGCGAAATTGGCTGCCATATCCTCATGAACCAGCTTCTGCAGGTCGAGCCCGAAGGCGCTGCGATAGGCGCGCACGATGACATCCGTGCACACGCCCCGATCCGGTGCGACATCGCCGCCGGGATAGCCGAGGCGGACATAGGTCGGGTCGTAGAGGATGGTGACGCCGATCTGCTCACGCGCGGCTTCGACCAGTTTGCTGCGCCAGTCCGGCGCGGCCGATGCCTCCTGCGCGAGCGCGGGCGTAGCCAGGCACAACAAACCGAATTGCAGCGAGGTTCGACGGCTAATCGTGGTCATACCAGGTCCCCGGACATTGCTGGATCGAGGGATAGTTCCGGGGCGATTGCGCCTTTTTCATGCAGCGGTGAGATCGCGCAGTTGCCGCTCTATCCGAACACCTCTTGCACCGCGTCTATGGGCTAAGACCATCTTTGGTTGTAGATTGAGGGAACGGTTAACCGCGAATCCGGTAGACAGGCAGGCAAGCGGGGTTTCGGGCAATGACGGGCGGAAGGTGGAGGCTGACGCATTTGGCTGCGCTGCTTGGCGCGCTTGTGCTTTCGGCCGTCGCCACCACCGAGCCGCAAGCCGCTTCGCGCGTCTGCCGGCAGCTGGAAGCTGAGCTTGCTTCTTCATCCAATGGCGGCGGCCAGTCCGGCATGGTGCGGAAATATGACAAGGCCATCGCCCGCCAGCTCGAACAGCTATCAAAGGTGCGCGGTCGTGCGAGCGATGCGAATTGCGGGTTTTCGCTGTTTTCGCGCAATGTCAGCCAATGTGCTGCGCTGAACAGCAGCATCGATCGCATGAACGCCAATCTCGATGCTCTGCAAGCCAAACGCGCCCAGCTTGCCGGTGGCGGCTCGCGGCGCGACCGCAGCCGCATCCTGGCCGCGCTCGACGCCAATGGCTGCCGCGACGAGCCCGCGCCGCGCCAGCAGGAGCCGCTGCAGGAAGCCAACCGCGAACCCGACGACGGCAATCTGTTCGACCAGCTTTTCGGCGGCAACCAGCAGATCGACACGCTCGATCAGCCCGACGATCCCGGCGAGGAGCGCAATGTGCGCCGCGTGCTCAACCAGCCCGGCGTGCCGGATTTCCCGACGGTCGGCGGCGAGTTCCACACGAGTTGTGTGCGCACCTGCGACGGCTATTTCTTCCCGATGTCGAATTCGGCCTCGCTCGGCGATTTCGAGCGTGACCAGAAGAACTGCGAATCGAGCTGCCCCGGCACCGAGATGCAAGTGTTCTATTCGCGCGGCATGGACGACGATTCGGCCAACATGACGTCGTCGGTGACCGGCAGGCCCTATAGCGAATTGCCGACTGCCTATCTCTACAAACAACCCAATATGTCGCGGCCACTGGCCTGTGGTTGCAATGCGCAGGCCGGAAATTTCGAGATCATCGGCGGCAACCCGCCACCGCCCGAACAATCGCAGCCCGATACCGACACGACGCCGTTCGTCCCCGTGCCGGTCGCCAAGCCCGATCCGGGCGCCGATCCGGAGACGCTCGCCAACATGCAAGGCGGGCTCGACAGCGCCGCCATCAAGCGCCTTGCCGTCAAGCCGGTGGTGTCGCCGGTATCGCTGATCCCGCCGGACCAGCGCAAGGTCAGGGTCGTCGGGCCAGCGTTCCTTCCCGACCCAGCAGCGGCAATAGATCTGCAAGCTCCGGCCCGGAAGCAAGTCCGGTAAGCGTCAGCCTGAGCGGCATGAACAGCGCCTTGCCCTTGCGGCCGCTGGCTTCCCTGACCCTGGCCGTCCAGTCCTTCCAGACGGTGGCGGTCCATGGCTCTTCCGGCAACAGGTCGAAGGCCTGCTGCAGGAAGTCGCGGTCTTCGTCGGAAAATTCCGGCGCCGGCTGCGGCCCTTCTGCAAGGATCCGCCACCAGGCAACCGCGTCGCTCAGCCGGTCGATATTGCCGCGCACCGCCATCCAGAAAGGCTCGGCCTTGTCGCCGGAGATGCCGAGCACAATCAGCCGGTCCTGCGCCTCGGAAAACGGCATATGGTGCATGAGCGCGCGGTTGAGCACGAACAGCTCGTCCGGGTCGAATTTTGCCGCCGATTTCGACGTTGCGGCCGGATCGAAGCGTTCGGCCAGAGCCGGCATGTCATGCATCGCCGCGACATTTTCCGAGGTGCCGACAAGCACGGCCAGCGAAGCGACCGCCATGGGTTCGATGCCGTCCTCGCGCAGGCTTTCGATCGACAGCGCGCCGGTGCGCTTCGACAGCCCCTCGCCCGAAGCCGTGGTCAGCAGATTATGGTGGCCGAAGACCGGCGGCTCGGCGCCCAGCGCCTTGAACAGCGCGATCTGCACGCCGGTGTTGGTGACGTGGTCGTCGCCGCGGATGACGTGGCTGACGCCCATCTCGATGTCGTCGACCACCGAAGGCAGCGTGTAGAGATAGGTGCCGTCCTCGCGCCGCAGCACCGGATCGGACAGCGAGGCGAGATCAACGGTTTCCTCGCCGCGCACCAGATCGCTCCAGTGGACTTCGGTGCGCTCCGGCTGAAGCGGATCGCTGGTGAAATTGGGCAGCAGAAAGCGCCAGTGCGGCCGGCGGCCGTCCGACCGGTATTCGGCGATCTGTTGCTGCGAAAGCGTCAGTGCCTCGCGGCCATAGACCGGCGGCAGGCCGCGCGTGCGGCGCACTTTGCGGCGCAGGTCGAGCTCTTCAGGGGTTTCGTAGCAGGGATAGAGCACGCCTGCCGCCTGCAGCCGTTCAACCACCTCGTCGTAAGCTTCGAAGCGCCGCGACTGATATTCGGTGGCGTCGGGGAAAATCCCCAGCCAGTGCAGATCGTAGAGGATGGCGTCGGAAAATTCCTGCTTCGAGCGCGCAATGTCGGTGTCGTCGAAGCGCTGGATGAACCGGCCCTTGTTGTTCATGGCAAACAGCCAGTTGAACAAGGCGGTGCGGGCATTGCCGATATGAATGCGGCCGGTTGGTGAGGGGGCAAAACGGACGGTAACTGTCATGGGCGGGGCGTAACGGATGCTCTTAGAATTGACAAGACGCGCCCCCGCGCGACGCCAAAGACATAATGCACGCCAGCTAAAATGAAAAGGCCGCAAAAGGACGGCCGGCAGCCCGTTCACCTGACCCCGACTGATCGCGCCGGCGCGGGCAGTCGGGAGGGGTTGCGTGATTATGCAGGAACGTACGTCAACCTGACTGTATCCTCGCCAATTCGATCGCTGGCCAAAAGGCGAAGCGGTGGCCGCGGGCCGGCGAAGAATGGCTTGCCGCGGCCAAGCACGACGGGGTGGAGGTAGAGCCGATACTCATCAATGAGACCGAAGTCGGTCAGGCTTCGGGCCAAGTCTGGTCCGGAAATCGCAATCTCACCAACCAGCTGAGCCTTCAGCCCGCGGATTGTCCCCTCGATGTCATCTCTGACAAGCGTGGCGTTCGGTCCGACTGACTTCAACGAGCGCGACACGACCCACTTTGGTTGGTTGCGCCACGCTGCCGCGAACTCACGTTGCTCTTCGCTCCACTCAGGAAGGTCGTCGTCCCAATATCGCATGATCTCATACATGCGGCGGCCGTACACGCTGCCCGTCAGGCTGCGCACATGCTCTATCCAGTGATGAAAGATTGCGACGGCGGACGGGATTTCCAGGTGGTCGACGTAGCCATCCAGGGACTGGTTCATTCCAAAGACGAGCTTGGCCATGCTGCAAAGTCTCCATCCCGCGGGGGTCAGCGTCTATCCGCCATGAACTACCCCTCGCCGCGACGCCCCCAAGTGCATCCGCCTGTCGTGGCGTCAAGTTTTTTTCTGGGCTGGCTGACGATCGAGCGCGGAACTGGCCTGTCCAGCCCGCAAGCCGGGCGAAAGCCGGCTTTGGAATCGGGTCCAAGCGAATTCGGCGCAGACCGTTTTCTGTCCCCGTTATCCACATATGTGACACACAAGATGTTGGGGTCACAAAAGCTACGCAAACGAATCCTTGACGACGCAAACCGAGTCGCCTTTTATGTGCCATGTGCTCTTGTTGAGGGCGCGACCGGAGAGTTCAGAGCCCGGTCTTTTTTCCCGGATTTTGTGCGTTTTTGCCCAGATTTCCGCCTGTTTACGAGGCTGGCGGAAGCGTTGGGATCGTGGGGCTTGGGGTGACGAAAGGGAGAATTGTCGGACTGGAAAAAATCATCTGTTAACACTATATTTAGTGTTTGCAGGCAGTCTCGACGCTAGATAGTGTGAACCTCCCTCGAGCGAGGGAATCGATCAAAGTTTCAGTTGAGGACCCGCAAGGGTCGGTCTGCAGCCCGGGCAAGCGCTTGGTAAGGCGTATTGCTGTCTGCATGCCGGCACCTGCGAAAAGGAGAGTGCCGGCGTTGCTCGCAATGCCGGCAAACGGCGGACTGCGTTTTTCAGCTTGTGGGGCAGAAATCCCTGGGGAAAAGCGCTATATATAGACAAAAGGGACCGGACCAATGCGCATCGAGCGTCGTTTCACCAAGCAAGGGCAATCGGCTTACGCGGAGATCGAATTCCGCAAGGCGCTTTCGGAGATCAAGAATCCGGATGGCTCGGTGGTGTTCCGTCTCGATAACATCGATGTGCCGGTGCAGTTCTCCCAGGTTGCCGCCGACATTTTGGCGCAGAAGTACTTTCGCAAGGCCGGTGTGCCCGCGCGCCTGAAGAAGGTCGAAGAGAACGACGTTCCCTCCTTCCTGTGGCGCTCCGTCGCCGACGAGGCCGAGCTGGCCAAGCTGCCGGAAGCCGAGCGCTACGGCTCCGAGATCGACGCCCGCCAGGTCTTCGACCGTCTTGCCGGCACCTGGACCTACTGGGGCTACAAGGGCGGCTACTTCAAGTCGGAAGACGACGCCCTCGCCTTCCGCGACGAGCTCGCCTACATGCTGGCCACCCAGCGCGTCGCGCCGAATTCGCCGCAATGGTTCAACACCGGCCTGCACTGGGCCTATGGCATCGACGGTCCGAGCCAGGGCCACTTCTATGTCGACCCGTTCACCGGCAAGCTGACCAAGTCGAAATCGTCCTACGAGCATCCGCAGCCGCATGCCTGCTTCATCCAGGGCGTGCAGGACGATCTCGTCAATGAAGGCGGCATCATGGACCTGTGGGTGCGTGAAGCGCGCCTGTTCAAATACGGCTCGGGCACCGGCTCCAACTTCTCGCTGCTGCGCGGCGAAGGCGAAAAGCTGTCGGGCGGCGGCCGCTCGTCCGGCCTGATGAGCTTCCTCAAGATCGGCGATCGCGCGGCGGGCGCCATCAAGTCGGGCGGCACGACGCGCCGCGCGGCAAAAATGGTCATTGTCGACGCCGACCACCCCGATATCGAGGAATTCATCGACTGGAAGGTCAATGAAGAGCAGAAGGTCGCCTCGCTGGTGACCGGCTCCAAGATCGTCAAGAAGCATCTCGAAGCGATCATGAAGGCCTGCATCAACTGCGAAGGCCACGACGACGACTGCTTCGATCCGTCGATCAACACCGCGCTGAAGCGCGAGATCAAGGCGGCCAAGAAGTCGGCCGTGCCGGAGAACTACATCTACCGCGTCATCCAGTTCGCCAAGCAGGGCTACACTTCGATGTCGTTCAAGACCTACGACACCGACTGGGATTCCGACGCCTACCTCACCGTCTCCGGCCAGAACTCCAACAATTCGGTGTCGCTGAAGGACAATTTCCTGCGCGCCGTCGAGGACGATGCCGACTGGCACCTGACCGCCCGCAAGGACGGCAAGGTGTTGAAGACGCTGAAGGCACGCGACCTCTGGGAAAAGATCGGCTACGCCGCCTGGGCGTCCGCGGATCCGGGCCTGCATTTCAATACGACGATGAACGACTGGCACACCTGCGCTTCGGCCGGTGCGATCCGGGCCTCCAACCCGTGCTCGGAATACATGTTCCTTGACGATACGGCTTGCAACCTCGCCTCGATCAACCTTTTGCCCTACCGCAATGCCGACGGCACGATCGATATCGCAGCCTATGAGCACACGGTGCGGCTGTGGACAGTCGTTCTCGAAATCTCGGTGATGATGGCGCAGTTCCCGTCGAAGGAGATCGCCAAGCAGTCCTACGAATACCGCACACTCGGCCTCGGCTACGCCAACATTGGCGGCCTGCTGATGACCTCGGGCATCCCCTATGACTCCGACGAGGGCCGCGCCATCTGCGCCGCACTCACCGCAATCATGACCGGCGTCGCCTATGCCACGTCGGCCGAGATGGCGTCGGAACTCGGCGCCTTCGCCGACTACGACCGCAACGCGCAGAACATGCTGCGCGTCATGCGCAACCATCGCCGCGCCGCCTACGGTGAAAAGGGCGGCTACGAGAAGCTCGCCGTCAATCCGGTGCCGCTGGTCGCTTCCGACCTCAAGCAGCAGGAACTGGCCGCGCACGCCAAGGCTGCCTGGGACCGCGCCATCGAGCTCGGCGAAGAGCATGGCTACCGCAATGCGCAGGCAACCGTGATTGCGCCGACTGGCACGATCGGCCTGGTCATGGATTGCGACACCACCGGCATCGAGCCCGACTTCGCCCTGGTGAAGTTCAAGAAGCTCGCCGGCGGCGGCTATTTCAAGATCATCAACCGCGCCGTGCCGGAAGCGCTGCGCACGCTCGGCTATTCCGAGAGCCAGCTTGCCGAGATCGAGGCCTATGCGGTCGGTCACGGCAACATGAACCAGGCGCCGGCGGTCAATCCCGGCTCGCTCAAGGCCAAGGGTTTTACCGATGACAAGATCGCCGCGCTCAACGCGGCGCTGAAGTCGGCCTTCGACATCAAGTTCGTCTTCAACCAGTGGACGCTCGGCGCCGAGTGGGTGAAGGAGACGTTTGGCTTCACCGACGAGCAGCTCAACGATTTCTCGTTCGAGATGCTGCCGGCGCTGGGCTTCTCGAAGAAGGACATCGAGGCCGCCAACATCCATGTCTGCGGTGCGATGACGCTGGAAGGCGCTCCCTTCCTCAAGGCCGAGCACCTGGCGGTGTTCGACTGCGCCAGCCCGTGCGGCAAGATCGGCAAGCGCTCGCTTTCGATCAACAGCCACATCCAGATGATGGCGGCAGCGCAGCCCTTCATTTCCGGCGCCATCTCCAAGACCATCAACATGCCCAACGATGCGACGGTGGAAGACGCCAAGGGCGCCTACATGCTGTCGTGGAAGCTGGCGCTGAAGGCCAACGCGCTCTACCGCGATGGCTCGAAGCTGTCGCAGCCGCTCAATGCCTCGCTGCTCGCCGATGGCGAGGAGGACGAGGACGACATGGTCGAGCAGCTGATCCAGGCCCCGGCGGCTGCGCGTGCGGCGCAGATCACCGAGCGGATCGTCGAGCGCATCATCGAGCGCGTGTCGCGCGAGCAGGAGAAGCTGCCGGGACGCCGCAAGGGTTATACGCAGAAGGCCAAGATCGGTGGCAACACTATCTTCCTGCGCACCGGCGAATATGACGATGGCCGTCTCGGCGAGATCTTCATCGACATGAACAAGGAAGGCGCAACCCTGCGCGGCCTTCTCAACAACTTCGCCATCGCCATCTCGCTCGGCCTGCAATACGGCGTGCCGCTCGACGAATATGTGCACGCCTTCACCTTCACCAAGTTCGAGCCGGCCGGCATGGTGCAGGGCAACGACGCGATCAAGAGCGCGACGTCGATCCTCGACTACGTGTTCCGTGAGCTCGCCATCTCCTATCTCGGCCGCAACGACCTCGCCCATGTCGACCAGTCGGACTTTTCCAACACGGCACTGGGACGCGGCATCAGCGAAGGCAAGACGGACGCGGTCTCCAAGGGCCTGACCCGTGGCGCCTCGCCGGTGAAGCTAGTGTCGCGGGTGACCGGCAGCGAGCCGAAGGGCTTTGCCGGCGCCGGCACCCCTGCCCGCTCGGCACCCACGGCCTTCTCCGGCTCCAATGTGCTGGCGCTGAAGCCGGCCAGCGACGAGGCGGTCGCCTACAAGCGCGACTATGAGGAGCGGGCCAAGGAATTGGCCGAGGACATGGCCTTCGAGGAAGTGGTGGATGCGGCGTCCAGCGCCACCGACGCCACCGCGGCGCTGTTCACCGACGCAGCGGCCAATGAAGCGGCTGAAGCAAAGAAACTCGCCGCCGATCGCCGCGCCAAGTCGCTGCTGCAAGGCTACACCGGCAATTCCTGCTCCGAGTGCCAGAACTTTACCATGGTGCGGAACGGGACCTGCGAGAAGTGCGATACGTGCGGCGCCACGAGCGGGTGCAGCTGAGAAGGAGCACCGAAATGGCTACAACAAAAGTTGTGGCGTCGAATGACCACTACCAGCTTACGCCCTTTGGACAGCTATGTACCGAAGGGCGTACAGCCATGACAATGACCCGACCTGAAATGGCAAAACTGGTAAATACGAGTCCCCGTGATATTTCTCTTATGGAGAGTGGCCAAAAGATACCCCCTGCGCACTATGTCGTGCTGGCGATGGGAGTTCTCGGCTTAGATCTCGAAGAGGTCGAAGCAGCACTTGCGGCCCAAGACCCGACTTACAGGCTTACGCGCGTTTCGCAGCCACGATACGGTGATGTGCGATGAAAAACGTCTATGTCGCCAAAGGAGCCTCTCTCCACCAAATCAATCGTTTGGCAGAGACAATTCGGACGTCTGCGTTTGGGCCTGGCGAAGGAGAACTGGATATAATTCGATATCTGGAAATCGACCTACCTAAGATTTTTCCAGGGCTTTATCTCTTCATAGAAGACGATGTAACGATGGGCTCGCGGCGCGCCTTCATTTCTGAAGATCCGCTGGGGATCGTTGTATCCGAGAGCATCTATGAGGCCGCCGCAAATAGGTCGGCGTTCGCTATGGAAGTTCTCCTTCATGAGGTTGGGCACCTGTTTCTACATCACAGGTATGCAGCGCTTGGCCTGAACAACGCTGACGCAGTATATAGCGACAGTGTCAGAAATACTCCCCTACCTAACAGCGCAGAATGGCAAGCAACAGCTTTTGCTCTTTGCTTCCTTTATCCGTATTCCTTTTGCAAAAAATACAAATCAGCAAACGAAATTCGAAAGTCATTTAAATTGACTGAGAAGCAGTCTATTAGAATTAGTCGGCACTTGAGTCGGCTTAAAGTACGGAAAAATGACAACGTTGCGTCCAATGATGGCAATTGGATCAAAGCTGTAATTTCCGAACTCCCAAAAAGGGCTTCGTTGGAACGGACTCCGGACCCCCTCGGTCAACTCTCGTTATTTTTTAACGGCAAGCAATCACAGCGCAGCTCGCTCAACGCATAGATATTTACGCTGCATGGACGGCATCCGCCGCTGCTGCGCGGCTATACAGGCAATACTGCTGTAGAAGCATAAAGGCAGACCTTCCGATCCAATCAATCAGGTCTCAGCGCCTACTCTGCCGGCAGCACCCTCAGCGTCTGCTCGTCGAACAAAGGCTCGTCCTGCCCCACCCGGACGAACAGCAGCTTGTGCGCCTCACCCGCCGGCACCTCGAAATACTGGATGCCGTCCGGCATTTCGCCCCAGTCGCCGCAGGGCGGTTCGGGAACCTCGTCATTGGCGAGCGCTTTCAGCTCTTTCGCGTAGGCGGCGTCGGGGCTGAATGTGTAGCGTTTGACGCCGGTGGGCACGCTGCCCTCGGTGTAGGGCGCCAGCACGCAGCGGGCGCTGACGGCCTTGTCGGTCTTTTCCAGCAACAGGCGAAGCACTGCGGCCTCGGCGGTTTCGCCTGATTTGATGTCGAACAGCTCGACCAACGGATCGGGCGCGCCGCCATCGCTGTATTTGATGGCGAGCGCGTTGCCGACGAATTCGAAATGGATCTGGCGGAAGCCGAAATCGCAGCGCTGCACCCAGGCGGCCAGGCCGACCGTCTTGTCGGCCAGTTTTTCCCAGGCGCATTTGTCGATCGGCGGGCGCGATGGCGCCAGCTCGTCCGCATGCGCGGCGGCTGATATCGCCGCGGATGCAAACAGCGCGCTGATCCAGACAGTCGACCTCATGGCGCTATTCATCGCTGCATCCTGTCAGAGTGAAGGCGTCCCATGCCGAGCCATCGGGATTGGCGTTGGCGAAATCGGCAAACTCGGTGAAAGCGGCGCCGAAATCGGGCAGCAACAGCCCTTTCGGCGCCGGTGTCGCTTCGCGCGAGTTCAACTGCTCGGCGCCGCCTCCAGTCAGGGCATAGACCTGGCCCATCCATATCCGGCACAGACCGCTGCCATCTTCCAGTCCCGCCTCGCGGTCGTCGTCGGTGCAAGTATGGCGGATGGTACCGAGCGGAAACGAGTTCCTGCCATTGGTCCAGGTGATGTCGGCCGGCAAGCGCGTGGCGGTTTTGGGCACGGTCAGCGAAAACACTTCGGCTGTCAGCGCCGCCGGCTCATTGCCGAGCGGCCGAAATTGCACGACCGCGCCGGAGCGCGGCTCACGATAGGTGGCGTGGCTCAGCAGACATTCATTTGCGCTCGCCGCCTGGACGGCGCCGAGCAGAGCCAGGGAAACGACGGCCAGCCTGCGGATGATCATTGGATGTCTCGTCATGAAAGCGGGCGCCTCAGACCAGTCCGACCAACCAGGCCGCGGCGCCGATAAAGCCAGCCGAACAGACCCACAGCAGCCAGAGCCCGCGCACCCTGCATTCGAGCACGGCCGAGGCGGGATTGGCGGGATCGTAGTGGACGTCGACCTTGCTGCCTTCGGCATAGCTGCGCGCCTGGCCGCGGACCAGGCCGGGCAAGGAAGCCGTGACCGTGGCGCCGAACGTGACGCGGTCGGAGCTGTAGTGCTGGCCGGCGACGCCATAGCCGTACACGATGCGGGATTTGAAGACGGTGCTCCAGCGTCGATAAGCGCTGTAGTTTCGCAGCGCCTGCAGACCTGAGGACTCAATGCGGCCGGCGGTGACCGGCCATTTTGCCGCCTGCTCAGCAAGCGACTTCTGGACGAAGGCCATGCGCAGGACCATCAAGCCCATGAACAGCAGCAGCGCTCCGGCGCCGAGGTTCTGCGGCTTGGGCAGATGCGGCCTGATCGCCTCCAGCACGCCGCCGAGCGAAAACACCAGAACCACTGTGCCGATCACCAAGCCTGCCGAGAGCTGGACCATGAACTTGAAGGCGCCGTCCGGCATGGTGCGCTCGATGACGGCCTTGCTCGGATCGGCCGGATCGTAGAAGACAGTCACCTCCGCACCGCGCGGAAACTGGGCAAGGGTCTCGGTGACTTCAAAATTCCCCAGATTCTCCTTCACGCTGTAGCGTGAGCTTTGAAATTTCTTGCCACCGACCTTGTATTCGAAGGTGATCGCCGGAAAATTGCGCATCTCGGTGGTGTCGCTGCTGTCCGAGCCAACGCCCGAGCTCCTGACTTCACGCGCCTCGACGCGGGACGAGATGATCTTTCCCGGCGTCGGCAGCCAGCGGCTGAGTGTTCGCACCTCGCGCCATTTCACGAAGGTGATTAACGACAGACCGCCCGCGATCGCGCAGGCAAATCCGACAAGCAGAAATTTGAGTTCTACGTCCACCGCGTCCCCAATCCCCCCAGGAGTGCAGGTATCAGCACATAGACAGCGCGGCGACGGCAATGTCTTGTTTATTCGCAAAAGGAGGATGGTAGGCAACCGACAGATCGAGAGGTGCACTCAGTCCCCGATCGACGCCTGTCCACGCAGCACATTCCGAGGCGCCTCTTCCTCGGGTATCGAAGCGCCACCAACTTTGTTAAGAGTCGCCCAAACTGTTAGGAGCCACGAGACCAGGATGACAGCACTGCGCGTTCTTTCAGATGCCTTCATTCCGGAACTCCCGAACCACTACAAAGGCAAGGTCCGCGAGAATTACGATCTGCCGGATGGCCGCCGCATCATCATCGCCACCGATCGCCTGAGCGCCTTCGATGTGATCCTGACCGCTATCCCGCTCAAGGGCGAGCTGCTGACCCAGACGGCGCGCTACTGGTTCGAGGAAACGGCCGATATCTGCCCGAACCATGTGCTCGATTATCCCGACCCTAATGTCGTCGTCGGCACAAGGCTCGACATATTGCCGGTCGAGATCGTCGTTCGCGACTACCTCGCCGGTACCACCAGCACTTCGGTGCTGACGAAGTACAAAAACGGCGAACGCGATATGTACGGCATTCGCCTGCCGGACGGCTTGCGCGACAATGAGAAGCTGCCGCACGCCATCATCACGCCGACCAGCAAGGCGCTCGATGGCGGTCATGACGAGCCCTTGACGCGCGACGACATCCTGACGCGCGGCCTGCTGTCGGAAGAGCAATGGGAAACCGTCTCGCGCTATGCGCTGGCGCTGTTTGCGCGCGGCAAGGCGCTGGCCGCCAAACGCGGCCTGATCCTGGTCGACACGAAATATGAGTTCGGCACGAACAAGGATGGCACCATCATCCTTGCCGATGAAATCCATACACCCGACTCCAGCCGCTACTGGCTGGCGGCAAGCTATGAGCAGCGCTTCAAGGCTGGCGAGCGGCCGCAAAGTTTCGACAAGGACTTTATTCGCGCCTGGGTGACGGCTCGCTGCGATCCCTACAAGGATCGCATTCCGAAAATCCCGGCCGAGCTGATCGAGCAGACGTCGCGGGTCTATACGCAGGCCTATGAAACCATCACCGGCAAGACCTTCATTGCCGACATCTCGGGAAAGACGGTGCTCGACCGCATTCGCGAGAACCTGAGGCCTTACTTCTGACAGCGATTGCCTGGCAATCCGCGCCGCGTCATGACGGCCTCACAGCCAGGAAGGTGGTCCACTCCTCACGATCGCGGCCGACGTTGAATTCATCCCCGACAAGGACCAGCCCGGCGCTTTCGAGACGGGCCGCGAAGTCGTCCCTGCGCCAGTAGACAGTATGATATTCGCCGCTCTTCTCGCCATCGCCAATGCGCATCGATACGAGGAAGGCGCCGCCCGGCCGCAGCGATCCGGCTATCTTGGCAAGCACCTGGTCGGTCTGCTCGCGCGGCACATGGATCAGGACACACAGGGCGAGCGCCGCGTCATAGGGGCCGCCGAGATCGTCGGTGATGAGATCGAGAAACTCACCGTGCTTTCCGCGCGCGGCCTGCAGCTCGAGAAACCGCTTTGTTGCGTCGGTGCGCCGGACCTCGACGCCGAGCCCCTCGACAAAGTCCGCATCGTATCCGGGTCCCGACCCGACTTCCAGAATCCGGCCGCCTTTGCCGGCGATCTTCACAAGCCGCCTAAGCCATTTCTGTTCCCTTTGGTTCGGAACATGCCGCACGATGGCATCGTAGCGTTCGGCATAGTCTTCATAAGCGTTGATCGTTTGGCGGCTCTTGGCCAAGTCCTCGGATGGCTCAGTCATCCTTCCCTCCCTTACATTTCACGTTGGTCGAAGAGCTTCTTAGCGAATGGTGCCGGGAGGCACGCGTCCGTCAAGCATGCCGATATCGCGCAGGAAATGGTCCGACATCGAGCGGCGGTCGAACAGCCGGCGCGTGCGGGGCCTGAACGGCGCGGTGAAGAGGTCGAGTACCGGGCGGCGAAGCGTGTTGTAGAGTGCGATGGTGGTGGTCATTGCCGTATCCTCCAGGGTTTGATCTGATGGACACAGCATGCCGTTTTCCGGTCTTGGTTTCCAATCGAACGTCGCGTACTATGCATCAGGAGGATTGATGCGTCATGAGCTGGGAACTGCCACCACTAGGAGCTATCAGGGTCTTTGAAGCCGCGGCGCGGCTGGGCAGTTTCACCAAGGCGGCCGATGAGCTCGGCATGACCCAATCAGCCGCCAGCTATCAGATCAAGGTGCTGGAAGAGCGCGCCGGGACGCCGCTTTTCATAAGAAAAACAAGGCAGATTGCGCTGACCGAGGCTGGGCAACAGCTGGCGCCGCACGCATCCGGCGCGTTCTCGACGCTGGCCGATGCGTGGGTCGCCACCAAGGGTGGAGCGACCGGCGTGCTGTCGGTGACGACAATGGAAACCTTTGCATCGAACTGGCTGGCCGTATGGCTTGGAACATTCCAGCTGATGCATCCCGATCTTGCCGTGAAGGTGAATACATCGCATGGGCTGGTCGATTTCACGCGCGGCGACATGGATGTCGGCATTCGCACCGGCAGTGGAAAATGGCCCGGCTTGACGGCGCACTATCTGTTCAAGGCGGACTACACGCCGATGCTCAGCCCAAAGCTCGCCGAGAGCGTCGGCGGCATCCATCGCCCCGAGGATCTTTACAAGGTGCCGCTATGCTGTGCCGACGATCCCTGGTGGGAAATCTGGTTCGAAGCGGCCGGCGTGCCGTTCGAGCCCGATCGCATCATCGCGGGCCCGAAGCTGGGTACCCAGGCTTATGACGCGATGGCGGCGCTAACCGACCGGGGCGCCGCGATCCTCACCAAAAACCTTTACAGCGCCCTTTTGGCAAAGGGCCAGCTGATACAGCCATTTGACGTGCTTGGCTCGGATGGCGACGGCTATTGGCTGGTGCATCTGGAGACCCGCCGCAACACCCCCAAGATCAAGGTGTTTCGCGACTGGGTGCTGGCGCAAACCGCAGAGATACGCGAGCACGAACGGCGCGACAGCTCGCAAGGCGCGGCGATAAAGCTCGCCCGCGCCTAAACCTCTAATCCTTGAAGATCAGCCCATACTTGGCGATCTGCTCCTTCGGCATATCAGCAAGCGCCTGGCGGGTGGTGTAGCCGCCGTAGATCACCTTGCCATTCTTGATCATCCAGTCTTCGAAGTCGGCTTCCGTCACCGTCATCCTGTCACCCATCTTGTACTTGTTGCCGTTGACCGGCACGTCGGCGAGCAGGCCGATATAGGAGCCGTCGCTGTAGCCGACCAGCTGCAGCCAGATGTGCTCGGTGGCGCCGTTCTGGGTCAGCGGGAATTTCACCGTGTAGGTGCCGGGCGTGCCGGCGTCCATCAGTTCGTGGAAGCGCTTGAGGGTAGAGCGGCCGCTGTTCTTGGCAGCCTGCATCGCCTTGTCCTCGGTGGAATAAGACACGACGTTTTGCTTCGACTCCGCCAGCGTGTCGCCACTACCCGGCATATGCCCGAGCGAATTGAAAAAGCCGTAGCCGACAGCGGCGACAACAGCGATGGCCACAATTGGATTGCGCATGGACCCCTCCGAACCCGATCACGGGCACGTTACCGGAAGGCTGTTGCGATACCGCTAAAAGACAGAGTGAGCGGATCGTTAGCGAGACGCTGAAAATTCAAGCCAAGGTGCCGCGATGGCGGCTGGCGCAGCCGCCAGCGGCATTGTCGCCGGCCCTGCGGAAGCGTCAGTCGACGTCGGCGACAGTGGTCTGCCCGCCTGCCCATGCCCGCCAGGCGCGCTCGTCACCATGGAAGACGTTGAGGTCGATGCGGCCGGTCACACCGTGCGACAGGCCGGAGCCGGAATACTGCCAGAACAGCCATTTGCGCCCGGGATAGACCTTTGAGGGATGCCGCGCCACCGCGCGTAGCCAGAACGGATAGTCGAGAAATGCACCCTTGAGATTGTCGCGGTAGAAATCGGGACTGGTGTAGATGATGGGCCGTTGGCCGTAGTGGCGCTCGAGCTTGTCCATGAACACCTGCATCTTCTCCAGCACCGTTGCACGCGACGGCCGCCGCTTGCAGGAGGATTCGCCGTTCCATTCGACATCGATCACCGGCGGCAGCGCGCCATCCATCTTTGGCACGTTGCGGATGAACCAGTCGGCCTGTTCGCCGGCGGTGCGGCACCAGTAGAAGAAATGATAGGCGCCGCGCTTCAGCCCGGCGGCGTCGGCATTGCGCCAGTTCTTCATGAACATCGGGTCGAGATGGTCGCCACCATCGGTCGCCTTGATGTAGGCGAAATTGGCGCCCTGGGCGCGCAGCTTGCTCCAGTTGACGTTGCCCTGCCAGCGCGAGACGTCGACGCCATGAACAGCAAGATAACGCGGCGAAGCCTTGCCAAAATTGATCGGTTTGGCGTCGCGAAAGCCGTAGCGTGTAACCGGAGAGGCCAGCATTGCGGGCGCCGCGCGCGTCAGCCGCTTCGGCGGCGACATCAACGCCGCAGGCTCGACCTGCGGTTCGGCGCTCCCCTGAGGCGTGTCCGCGACAATGGCCTCTTCTTCCTCGACCATTGAGAAGGGCGGCGCATTGTCCGCTACAGCATTGTCGGCCACCAGGTCGGACCGCATCGGCGCGAGGTCGGCGGTCTCCACCGGAGCCGCCGCGACCGGCGCTCTCGGCCGCACGACCGAACTGGTCGTCTCGTTCGACGGCTGCAAGGCATCGACGCCCGCTGTGGACGAGCAGCCGGCAAGGCACAGCGATGCCAACACAAAAGTGACGACGCCTGAAATCCGCATCTGGACCTGTACGCAAAACACAACAGACCGAAGGCAAACAGACGCCGCCGGACAAACCGGCTTCGATTACTAACGATAAATTACCAATAAAGTTTGAATCAAGTTGTTAGGTATGATTCTCCCTTCTCCTCTTGCAGGAGAAGGGAGAGCCTCGTCATCACCTGCCGAGCCATTGCTGCATGCAGCTTTTGGCCACCACATGCGCCGGTGGCACGGCGTCGGCAGCAGGGCGACGCGCTCGTTCGAGCAGCAGGCGAACCTGTTCGGGGCGCACGCGGTCGCGCTCCATCACGAGCAGGACCATCGGATCGTTCAAAAGCTCGTCCAGGGTGTTGATTCTGTCGCTCATCGGTCGTCTCCTCGAAAACCAGGCCCGCAGCCGATAGATAGGCAGGCAATCATGGCCCGCCAATGACGCTTTGCCGGCTATGTCGTGTTTTCGAGATTAATTTCCGGTAAGGCCGGCGTCAGTTCGGAGGCGGCGCACCTTCATAGTGCGGCAGGCCGTCATCGAGCCGCAGCCAGGGCTGCTTCGAGGCGGTCCACATATGCATTTCCGGCTTGAACAGCGAGGGATCGTCGAGCGAGCCGGTGGTGATGCCGACAATCCCGGCGGAGTCGCGCCGGGAAAACAGCGTCGTGCCGCAAGCGGCGCAAAAGCCGCGCTGAAGGTCCGGAGAGGTGTTGACTGTAGCCACCTGCCCCTCGACCGTGACATCGTCGATGCGAAACAGCAGACGCGCGTTGAAGGCCGCGCCGATCACCTTCTGGCAGCGCCGGCAGTGGCAGACGCGCTGGTTGAGCGGTGCGGCCTCGGCACTGTAGCGCACTGCCCCGCAGTGACACCCACCCTGATATTTCGCCATCATCTGAACCCGTCGCGCTGAAGGTCTTTGGAAAGTATCGACAGGCTGCTTTCGGTCAATTGAAAAGCCCTGATGGCGCTATCGATTGCGTTGATACGACCGGTGGCCTGCCGCTGGCCCAACTCCAGGCAGCGGCGAAGCATTGACAGCCGGCCAGGCGCCGCGCCTGTTTTACGGCTGGGCCGATCGGGAGGAAACCATGGCGCATGATATCGAAACCATTGCCGTCGCGGATCTGTTCGGGCCGCCCTCGCCCGGCCGCGAGCGCACCGACGCGCGGATCCTGGCTGCTGCCTCCGGCATCGGCTTCATGGCGATCCGGGATTTTCCGGGTGATGAATGGCTGACGCGGGACAAGCGATTGCGGCTGCTCAACATCTTCGCCTTGCCCGACGCCGAAAAGGCAAAGCTGCTGCGCTGGAATTTCGACCGCACGAAGAAGAACGTCTATCGCGGCTGGTTCCCACTGCAGCCGACCGCCGTTTCCTACAAGGAAGGTATCGACATGGGGCCGGACATTGCGCATGCGCAAACCGCCGGCGCCAACGATGCTGACGATCCGTTGCGCGAGCCGACACCATTGCCGTCCGAGGTGGCGCTGCCTGGCTGGCGCGCTTCTGCCGCAAGCTACTATTTGGCCATGGAAGCGCTCGGCAACGCGCTGATGCGCTCGATCGCGCGCGGGCTCGGTCTGCCGGAAACCATCTTCGACGCGGATTTCGACGGTGGCATCTCGACGCTGCGGCTGATCCGCTATCCCTTGCGCGATGCCGACAGCGGCGTCGATTTGAGCGGGCCGGAATTTTCAGTCATCCACCAGGGTGAGACTCGCACCATCATCGGTCGTGAACATGCCGATTCCGGCTTCGTCACACTGCTGGCGCAGGACGGTGTCGAGGGGCTGCAAGCCAAGAACCTTGCCGGCGAATGGATCGACGTGCCGCCCGCCGATGGCACGCTGGCGGTCAATTTCGGCCAGTTGCTCGAGCGCTGGACCGGAGGGCGGGTGCGGGCGACGCGGCACCGGGTGATCGCGCCGAAGACGGCGCGCTTTTCGATCCCGTTCTTCTACGAACCGCGCGTCGATGCCGAGATCGCGCCGCTGCCGCTGACCGGCGCCGAGCCCTTCGAGCCGTTCCTCTATGGCGATTATCTCTGGGAGTCGGCGACGAATTTCGTCGAGGCGAGCGGCATCAAGCATTTGCGCCAGCCGCGCCGCGCCAAGGCTTCGTAATCTCGCAGGCACAAAAAACCGGCCGCCTCTTTCGAGACGGCCGGCATGCATTTCGGACTAAACTATTTCGTTTCGCTGACGATCTCGTCCCAGGTTTTCACCTTGGTTTCGCCATTGAGGAAGGGAAGTGCCGCGGCCGTCAGCTCCGGCGCGAAGAAGACGTCGTAGTGGGTGCGGTTCGGCAGAATGGCCAGCCGGTTTTGAGACAGGTTCTCACGCATCCAGCCGGCATCTTTCAGCCCGCCGCCGAGCATCTGGTAGAACTTGATCTCGTGCTCGGGCTTGTACATGTCGCTGTCGCCATAGGCGAGCATGACCGGCATCTTCAGCTTGGCGACATCGGCCGAGTAGTCGTAATCCTTGCGCATGAAGTTGCCGAGCGCGTCGAGCAGTTTCRGGAAATCGTCAGGACGCGGCGCCACGGCAACGTAGGATTTGTACATCGGCGTGTCCTTCATGAAATCGGCCGCCGCCGCGCTCACCTGCGCCTGCTGCGGACGCATCTCGTCATAGAAACCGTCGGCGGCGTAGCCGGTGGACACCAGAACCAACCGGCGCACCGCTTCCGGATGCTGGACCGCCATGCGGAAGGCAACGCCGCCGCCCAGCGAATAGCCGAGCACGTCGACCTTGTCGTAGCCAAGCGCCTTGACGATGGCGGCCATGTCGTCGCCCATCGCCTCCAGCGTGAAGGGCCGCTCGCCAAGCGCTGTGCGGCCATGGCCCTGCAGGTCGACGGCGATGATGGTGCGGTTCTCCGCCAGCTTCGGCAGCAGCGGCGCGAACATGTCCGACGTACCGAGGCCGCCATGCAGCAGGAGCAGCGGTTCGCCCTTGCCGTAGACGGCATAGTAGTAGTTCAGGCCGTCGATCGGCAGCAGGCCGGACTTTTCCGGCTTCGGCAGTGCGTTGGTCTCGGTCGTCATGGCAGGCTTTGTCTCCTCTGCATTGGTCAGGCCGGGTGCCGCGAACAAGGCTGCAACCGAGGCAAGAATGGCGAAAAGGGTCAATCTGGACATGTCAGTCTCCTCCAGTGTCCGGTCAAAGGGGGGTGGAATCAAAGGCTCTTGGCGAGTTCTTCGAGCTGCTCGGCGCACTGGCCCCAGCCCTCGTGAAAGCCCATCTTCTCGTGCTGCTCGCGGTCGGCAGCGTTCCAGTGCCGGACCCGTGCGATGTAGCGGGTCTTGCCGTTGCCTTCGTCCTCGAAGGTCAGCACGACAGTCATGAACGGCTTTTCGGACGGCTCCCAGGCGCTGGTGTAGGCGTCGGTGAAAACGATCTTCTCGCCGGGGACGACTTCGAGGAAGACGCCGGGATTGGGAAATTCGTTGCCGTCAGGACCGGCCATGACGACCAGGCTGGAGCCGCCGCTGCGCACATCCATTTCGGCGCGCGGAGCCGTCCAGGGTTTCGGCGCAAACCACTGCGTCACCAGCTTCGGCTCGGTCCAGCAGCGATAGACGTTCTGGCGCGGCGCATCGATGATGCGGGCAAGCACCAGTTCGCGGTCGTTGGCGGGAGCGATGTCGAGCTTGGCGGTCATGGGAATCTCCTCGTTTTGTAGGCTGGATTTGGGTTCTGTCCCAAGGACGGGCGAGCACGCAGCATGCCGACATGCCCTGCGAAAAAATCCGCGGAGCGATGATCGGCCGGCTGTTGTTGATGGGTCGGAGACTGCGCCTCAGTGGCGCTTGGCTTGCACCAGATAGGCGTCGATTTCGGTCTCGCCGAGCCATTTGGCGGCTTCCAGCCGGTGCAGGCCCTCGACCAGGATGTGGCGCTTGCCGTCATGGCGAACCTGGATCGGCGTCTTCATGCCGTTTTCCAGAATGTCTTCGGCCAGATGCCGGACCGTTTCCGGATGCAGAGTCTTCTTGCGCGCCGTCGGCACGTAGATGTCGTCGACCTTGACCTTCTGCACTCTCAGCATGCCGGCTCCCGAGGCGGAAAATACCGCCTCGCCTGAGATAGTCGGTTTGGCGGGAGCGGCCAAGGGTGGCTAAGCAATTGCTGGCCCGATCGTTTCCATTTGACGCTTGGCCGAGAGATAGCCGAAATGGCGGCCTTCGTTCCTTTCCGGTGTCCATGACCCATCTGCCGACCGAATTCCCCGATTTCGGACTGACGCCCGAGCAGCGCCGCGAGGCGGTGCGCGGCCATTACTACGAATGGCCGGGTATGGACGGCGCGCGCGGCGAGATCTGGTGCTATTCGGAGCGATTCTCCTACCGTGTCGGCGAAACCGTGACGCTGCATGTCAGTTCGACGGCGCCGCGCTTCGGCATTGTCGTCATTCGAGACGGTGGCGCCGAGACAAAAGTCTTCGAGCAAACAGGTCTGTCGGCACGCTGGCAGGACACGCCTGACCAGTGCTCGGTCGAAGGCTGCGGCTGGGAGGCGTCGTTCGACTTCCGCATCGGCGACGATTGGCCTTCCGGTGCCTACCGCATCACGCTGACGGCGGACGGGCGCGACGGCAGGCCGATCCATTGCCACCACCTCATCATCGTCGCTCCCCTGCCCGGCAAAAAACCCGGCCGTGTGCTGCAGGTGGCGGCGACCGGCACCTGGCTTTCCTACAACACTTGGGGCGGCTCCAACCACTACCAGGGCATCACCGGGCCGAACCGCGATCAATATGCGACGATGGTGTCGACGCAGCGGCCCTTGTGCCGCGGTTTCGTCGTGCTGCCCAAGGACGCACCGCGGGTGCCGCTGGAGGTCGCGGTGCCGCCCAAGACGGTGCCGCGCTATCCCCATATGGAATGGGCGTTCGCCACGGGGCATTCGAAGAAATACGCATCGTCCGGCTGGGCGAGCTATGACAGCCACTTCTTCCGCTTCGCCGAGCGCGCCGGCTACGGCGTCGATCTCGCCAGCCAGCACGATCTGCACTTTGCGCCCGAAATCCTCGACGGCTATGACTGCGTCGTCTTCGTCGGCCATGACGAATACTGGACCTGGGAAATGCGCGATGCGGTTGACGCCTATGTGGCGAATGGCGGCCATGCAGCGCGCTTTGCCGGCAATTTCATGTGGCAGACAAGGCTGGAGGACGAAGGCCGCCGGCAGGTCTGCTACAAATACCGGGCGCGGGCCGAGGACCCCGCCTATAGCGGCGACGTCACCCGCGCCACCAACTCCTGGGAAGCACCGGAGATCGGCCGGCCGGGCGCTATGACCTTCGGCCTCAACGCAACCAGGGGCGTTTATGCCGGCTGGGGCGGCTGCGCGCCGCGCGGCGTGCGCGGCTTTCCCGTCTACCGGCCCGAGCACTGGGCCTTTGCCGGCACCGGCATTTACTATGGCGACCTGCTCGGTGCCGACAGCCACGTCTATGGCTATGAGGTCGACGGGCTCGATTTCGAGATTCGCGGCGGCCTGCCTTACCCGACATCGGACAGCGGCGCGCCAGACGGGCTGCAAGTGCTGGCCGTCGGTATGGCGAGCCAGGTCGAGGAAAGCGCCGACATCCCGATCGAGGATCAGTTCCTGACCGACGAGGATGGCCGCTTCACCGCCGAGACGCTGTTCGGCGAGGCGACCGACGCCAACCTGGAAAAAGTCAAACGCGGCAATGGCATGATCGTCGATTTCCCGCGCGGCAAGGGCGAGGTTTTCCACGCCGGAAGCTGCGAATGGGTCGCTGGCCTGCTAAGGCAGGACCCGATGGTCGAACGGGTGACCAGAAATGTTCTCGACCGCTATCTCGGAAAGACCTGACATGCCGAAGCCCTCCACCGCCGTATCAGAAGCGCGCGCGCCATCGCATCTGTTCTATCTCTCCAGCCTGCGCCGGCCGCTCATCGATCGCTCCGACGGCATCTACATGTGGACGCAGGACGGTCGCCGCTTCATCGACGGTTCGAGCGGGCCGATGGTCGCCAATATCGGTCATTCCAACCGCAATGTGCTCGACGCCATGAAGCGGCAGATGGACCGCGCCACCTTCGCCTACCGGCTGCATTTCGAGAACGAACCGGCAGAAGAACTGGCGCGGCAACTGGCGGGAAAGCTGCCCGAAGGCATGGATCGCATTTTCTTCGTGTCCGGCGGCTCGGAAGCGACTGAATCCTGCATCAAGCTGGCGCGGCAATGGGCGGTCGCCACCGGCCAGCCCAAGCGCTGGAAGGTGATCGCCCGCTTTCCCTCCTATCATGGCGGCACGTTGGGCTCGCTTTCGATCACCGGCGACGACGCGCTGGCCGAGACCTTCACGCCGATGATGCGCGTGATGCCGACCGTGCCGGCGCCGACCGCCTGGCGCGACCGCGACAACCTGTCGATGGAACAGCGCGGCCTGCGCTATGCCGACATGCTGGAAGAGAAAATCCAGGCTGAAGGCCCGGACAGCGTGCTTGCCTTCATCATGGAGCCGATCGGCGGTGCTGCAACGTCCGCCCTCGTCGCACCGGACAGCTATTATCCGCGCATCCGCGAGATCTGCGACCGCTACGGCATCCTGCTCATCCATGACGAGGTGATGAGTGGCGCCGGGCGCACCGGCAAATTCCTCGGCGGCGATCACTGGAACTGCAAGCCAGATATTGTCGCGCTGTCGAAGGGGCTGGGCTCGGGCTATGCGCCGCTCGGCGCGCTCGCCGCCCCGATGCGGCTGGTCGAGCCGCTGCTGGCTTCGGGCGGCTTCCAGCACGGCCACACCTATGCCGGCAATCCGCTCGCCTGCGCTGCCGGGCTTGCGGTGCTCGGCGAGATGGACCGCCTCGACCTGATCGCCAATGCCGCCGCCATGGGCGATGTGCTGATGGACGGGCTGAAAGGGCTGGCAAAGCGTTTTCCGTTCATAGCCGACGTGCGTGGCAAGGGCTTGCTCACCGGCGCCGAAATGGTCGCTGATCCCGAGACGCTGCGGCCGATCGATCAGGGCAAGAAAGCCACCCAGCGCCTGCTCGACCTCGCCTACGAACGCGGGTTGATCATCTATGGCCGCAGGGTCAAGGGTGGCGTCGACGGCGACAATTTTATGGTCGCGCCGCCGATGATCGTCACGGCTGAACAGGTCGGCGAGATCATTTCCATTATTGGCGACTCACTGGAAGTTCTAGCCGCCGAGCTCGACCTGCCGGTCGAAGGTTAAAAAAGAATGGCGCCGAGGAAAGTCATCATCACCTGTGCGGTCACCGGTTCGGTGCACACGCCATCCATGTCGCCCTATCTGCCGCTGACGCCGGACCAGATCGCGACCGATGCGATCGCAGCGGCCGAAGCCGGCGCCTCGATCCTGCATCTGCATGCCCGCGATCCCAAAGACGGGCGGCCGACCGCCGATCCCGAGGTGTTCATGCAATTCCTGCCGCGCATCAAGCAGGCGACGGATGCGGTGATCAACATCACCACCGGCGGCTCGTCGCTGATGACGCTGGACCAGCGGCTGGCCGCGCCGCTGCGTGCCGAGCCGGAAATGTGCTCGCTCAACATGGGCTCGATGAATTTCGCGCTGTTCCCGATGCTCGACAAACCACGCGAGTGGCAGCACGAGTGGGAGCCGAAACTGCTCGAAGCCACCCGCGATACGATCTTCAAGAACACTTTTGCCGACATGGAAGGTGTGCTGGAAAAGCTCGGCAAGGGCTGCGGCACGCGCTTCGAATTCGAGTGCTACGATGTCGGCCATCTCTATTCGCTGGCGCATTTTCGCGATCGCGGGCTGGTGTCGGGGCCGCTGTTCATCCAGTTCGTGCTCGGCATTCTGGGCGGCATCGGCGCCGACCCGGACAATCTCGTCCATATGAAGCGTATCGCCGACAAATTGTTCGGCGATAGCTACCAGTTCTCGGTGCTCGCCGCCGGCCGCAACCAGATGCCGCTGATCTCGATTGCGGCGGCGATGGGCGGCAATGTCCGCGTCGGGCTGGAGGACAGTCTTTACGACGGGCGGCAGCTGGCGAAATCAAACGCCGATCAGGTGCGCCGCATCCGTGCCATTCTAGACGGGCTGTCGCTGGACGTCGCCACGCCGGCGGAGGCAAGGGAAATGCTGGCGCTGAAGGGTGGCGACCGGGTGGCCTTCTAGGGCTTGCACGGGATCGCGTGGTAAAAGGAGGCTGCTATGGAAAGGATTCTGGTCTCAGCCTGCCTGCTCGGCAGCCACGTGCGCTACAACGGCTCCTACCGTCTCAACAACCATCCGGTATTGACGCGGTGGCAGGCGGAAGGCCGGGTCGTGCAGATCTGCCCCGAGGTTGCGGCAGGCTTCTCCACGCCGCGGCCTCCGGCAGAGATTCGCGGTGCGGGTGACGCCGTGCTTCACGGCCAAGGTCGAGTGATCGAACAGACGGGTAACGATGTGACCGCGCTCTATCTCGAAGCCGGAGTCCTTGCGCTCGAACTCGCCCGAGAAACGGGATGCCGCTATGCGGTTTTGACCGACGGCAGCCCGTCCTGCGGCTCAAGCTTCGTCTATGACGGCAGTTTTTCAGGCAAGCGCGTGGCCGGTCGCGGTACGACCACCGCGCTCTTGGAAGCGAACGGCATTCGCGTCTTTTCGGAAGACAACATCGATGAACTTGACGATCTCCTGAACGGTTCAGCCGGATCCGCGGCCTGATCCATGGCAGAGAAGATCCAGACCACGACCAGCGATGCCGCCATCCGCCCCGGTACCATCGACGACGTCGACACCATCTACGCCGCACTGCTCAAGCTCGGCACCCATATCGGCGAGCATCAGCAAATCACGTCCACCGCCGATGATCTCCGCCGCTACGGCTTTGGCGAAAAGCCCGCCTTCTCCGCCCTGATCGCCGAGGTCGGCGGCGAGTTTGCCGGGCTTTGCCTGCATTTCCCGATCTTCTCGACCTGGATGGGCCGGCCCGGCGTTTATATCCAGGACCTCTATGTCGAGGATCGGTTTCGCGGCCGCAAGATCGGTGAAAAACTGCTGCGCCGGGTTGCGCGCGACTGCCGCGGGGATGGCGGCGCCTATCTCAGGCTGTCGGTCGATACCGACAATGACAGCGCCAAGGCCTTCTATGAGAAGCTCGGTATTGGCTGGGCGCACTACGAGCAGACGCAGAAGATCGTCGGCGAGGCCTTTTTCGCCTTTGCCGATGCAGCGCAGGATGGGGAGACGGAATGAAAGCCTTCTTTGCCGAGGAGCAGAAACGCCACGACCCGAAGGCCTTTCTGTCGAGCGGTGCGCCGCAACCCAACCCTGAACAGCCAGAGCGCGCCGAGCGATTGTTAGCCGGCGCAAAATCTGCTGGATTGGCCATCGAACGACCCCGGGATCATGGGCTCGGGCCGGTGGCGGCCGTGCATACGCCGGAGTATCTGGCTTTCCTCGAACACATCTTTGCCCGCTGGCAGCGCATCGAAGGCGCATCGGCGGAAGTCATCCCCAACATCCATCCTCTCGCCCGCGACGGCGCCTATCCGGCTTCCGCTGTCGGCCAGGCCGGCTACCACATGGCAGACACCGCCTGCCCTATCTCGGCCGAGACCTGGCAGAGCGCGCTGTGGAGCGCCTGGAGCGCGGTCGAAGCGGCCGAGGCGGTGATATCAGGTGCGCCTGCCGCCTATGCGCTGTGCCGGCCGCCCGGCCACCATGCCTTTGCCGATGTCGCCGGCGGCTTCTGCTTCATCAACAATTCGGCGGTCGCGGCGCAGATGTTGCGCAAGCAGGCTGCGCGCGTGGCGATCCTCGATGTCGACCTGCATCACGGCAACGGCACGCAAGGTATCTTCTATGCCCGGCCGGACGTGCTGACGGTGTCGCTGCATGCCGATCCGGTGCGCTTCTATCCGTTCTTCTGGGGCCATGCCGACGAGCGCGGCGAAGGGCCGGGCCTCGGCTATAATTTCAACCTGCCGTTGCCGCGCAAATCCGCCGATGCGGCGTTTCTTGAAGCGCTCGCCGTGGCGTTCCAGCGTATCCGCGCCTTCTCGCCGGACGCGCTCGTCGTGGCACTCGGTCTCGATGCGTTCGAAGGTGATCCCTTCGGCGGGCTTTCGGTGACCACGCCCGGCTTCGCACGCATCGGCGAGGCGATTGCCAAGCTTGGCCTGCCGACGGTGATCGTCCAGGAAGGCGGCTATCTCTGCGACGCGCTCGGCGACAACCTCACGGCCTTCCTCACCGGTTTCGGCGGCAAACAGCGATAGCTGACTAGCGCTGCTGCCTCAACATGGCGATGATCCGGTGCACGCTCTCCAGCGTCTCGTCGATCTCGGCGGCCGTGTTGTAGTGGGCGATACCGATGCGCACGACGCCCTGCTCGACCGGAATGCCGAGCTGGTGGACGATCTCCCAGGCATAGTTGTGGCCCGACCACAGGAAGATGTTTTCGGCATTCATCTGCCGCACGATGGTCTCCGGCACGATGCCGTCGACCGTGAACGACACCGTCGGCACGCGCTCACTGACGCGCTTCGGATCGGTGATGCCGCGGATGGTCAGGCCCGCTATGTCCGACAGGCCTTCGATCAGCCTTAGCGCCAGCGGGTTTTCGTAGGCGATCGCGACTTCGAATGCCTTGGCGATTTTGCGCCTGCGCGAGCCGCCCTCGCCGGCCGCAGCGCCCAGTTCGGCAAAATAATCGACCGCTGCCGTGAGCCCAGCCATCAGTTCGATCTGCGGCGTGCCGAGTTCAAAACGCTCCGGCAGGCCGTTGGACGAGCAGCGGCATTTGTAGGGTTGCAGCGCCTCGATGACATCGCGACGTCCCCACAATATGCCCATATGCGGCCCGAAGAATTTGTAGGCCGAGCAGATCAGGAAATCGCAGCCGAGGTCCTGCACATCGACCAGCCCGTGCGGCGCGAACTGCACGGCATCGACATAGACCAGCGCGCCGGCCTGTTTGGCTATTCGCGTCAGCGCCTTGACCCGGTTGATCGAGCCGGTGAGGTTCGAGGCATAGTTCAGGGCGACAAGCCGCGTCTTATCGGTGAGCAGGGCGCTGAGCGCCGCCTCCTCGACCTGCCAGCTCTTCTCGTCGAAAGGCAGGAAGCGCACGACGAGCCCAAGGTCTTCGGCCAATTGCAGCCAGGGCGAGACATTGCCCTCATGGTCCATGCGAGTGACGATGATTTCGTCGCCCGGCTTGAAGCCGCGGCCGAGCGTGCGCGACATGTGATAGGTCAGCGTCGTCATATTCGCGCCGATGATGATTTCCTCGGCGCTCGCCGCGCCCAGGAAATCGGCCATCGCTGCATGCGCGTCGTCGACGACCTTTTGCGCGGCCAGCGTGGTTTCGAAATAGCCGCCGAGATTGGCGTTGGTGGTCAAGAGGCAGCGCGCCACCGCATCGGCAACCGCCTGTGGCACCTGGGTGCCGGCCGGATTGTCGAGATAGATGCGCCGGCGGCCTTTGTCGGTCAGGTCCAGCGCTGGAAATTTCCCCCTGACGGTCTCGATCGGAAAATCCATTGCTGTCCCCTTCCCCTTGTCTTTGCTGGGCAATTCCGTCCGGAGCGCTCGCCTACGGGCACGGATTGCCGACGCGCTGGTGGATCGCGTCGACGGCCTTCTGCATCTCGTCGGTCCAGGTCACGTCGACTGAGGACAGCGCCATCTCAAGCTGGGCAATCGTCGTCGCGCCAATGATGCTGGAAGTAACAAATGGCCGGCTGGCGACATAGGCGTTGGCAAACAGCGCTGGCTCGAGGCCGAAGGAACGCGCCAGCTCATTGTACTCGAGCTGCGCTTCCGCCGCGTTCGGCGTCTCGTAGCGCTGGCCGCGGTTGAACAGCTGCGAGCGCGAACCCTGCGGCCGCGCGCCGTGGTCGTATTTGCCGGTGAGATAACCTTGCGCCAGCGGCGAATAGGCAAGAAAGCCAACCTCTTCACGCTCGCAGACTTCGGCCAGGTTCACCTCAAAGGTACGGTTGACAAGATTGTAGGCGTTCTGCAGCGAGACGACGCGCGGGCCGACGCCCTTGTCGGCCTCGGCGATGAAGCGCATGACGCCCCAGGAATTCTCGTTCGACAGGCCGAGATGGCGGATCTTTCCCGCCTTCACAAGTTCGTCGAAGACGGCCAGTGTCTCGGCGATCGGTGTTTCGCCCGCCGGCGCGCCGACGGCATCGGCACGGCGCGGTGTGGCGCCGACGCGGGTCGGATTGGCGCCCCAGGGAATGTCGCGCTCCGGCCAGTGGATCTGGTAGAGATCGAGATAATCGGTGCCGAGCTTGGCCAGCGATTTGTCGATGGCGTCAAAGATGTCGGCGCGCACCAGTTTCGAGGGACGGTCGCCACGAAACCAGCTGTTGGCGGTGCGGCCGACCACTTTCGAGGCGAGGATGACCTTGTCGCGATTGCCATTGGCCTTCATCCAGCTGCCGATGATCTTTTCTGTCCGACCTTGCGTCTCGGCCTTGGGCGGGATCGGATAGAGCTCGGCGGTGTCGATGAAATTGACGCCGCGCTCAAAAGCCAGATCCATCTGCGCGTGGCCTTCGGCCTCGGTGTTCTGCTGGCCCCAGGTCATCGAGCCCAGGCAGATCTGGGTAACAAGAAGATCGGTCCGACCGAGACGGCGCTTGTGCATGGAATTTATGCTCCGGAGGGAATGCTGGCGCGACTGCGCGGGAAGGAAGTCGCTTTTATAGGGAAAGCAGCGGCGCTCTCCAAGCCTCAGTTGACCGACTTTTGCTTGAAACGTTAGCGCCTTGCACCGGCGACAGCGCGCCGCTTGGCTTCGTCGATCAGCATGTTGGCGACCTGCATGCGGATCATGGCGCGCTGGCGCAGATGCGGCGCGACGCGGTCGGGATGGTTGGCGAAAGCAAAGCTGCGACGCATGCGGCCAAGATCGGCGTTCTTGACGGGATGGTCGAGGCCAAGTTCGACGGCGATCGCGTCAGGATCGATCGGCGGCAGCTTTTCCTCAGGCTTTGTTTCTTCGCCGGCGAGCGCCAGTTTGGCATGATCGAGAAGGGCTGCAAATTCGGCGGCGAGATCAGCTCCCGCTTCGCGATACTCGGCGGCAAAGGTCTCGCCGGAGACCTTGATGCGGCCGGAGTGAAGTTCGTCGGCCACCGAGAGATAGTCGAACGGGATCGACGGCCGCGCGCTTGTCTCCTCGCCGTCCTTGTCGGAGGCGACGAACAGATCGTCGAGCAAGGAAGCGAAATCCCGCTTGGCGCCGATGTCAGCCTCCCCTCGTTGTGCGCATGCGAACAAAGCCAGTCGCACCATAGAACCGGCTCGTTAAAAATGAATGCCACTGATCTTAACCAGTTTAGGCGTTCGCCAGGCTTGCGCGGGCCGGTTGATGGTGGGGGAAACTCAACAAAAAGCCGGACTGCACTTTCATGCAGTCCGGAAAATTCGCCAGGAGTGGCGAGGAAAAGCCGGCCATGTGCCAGCGTCTATGCGTACGGTCGGCACCAGCCGAAAGTTTCAGCGCATGAGCCAATTGTGCCGAAAAAAATTAACTCGGCATGGCTGCCATGCAAATGCTGCACTGCACAATCTTCACAATTTTGCTATATTCGGCATCGTGGAGGATCAACAAGGGGCCGAATCATGGGGTTCTTCACTGAAATGTTCGCTCGTCCGCGTCCGCAGGAGCATCAGCGTTACCGCTCGGCACTGGTATTGCTGCATTCGATGAGCAATGCCGACCGCGCCGACATCGGCATCAAGCCGGCCGATTTTCCGCGCATAGCGCGCGAAATGTCACTGCGTTGATTAAGGCTTGGGCGCTGAACCAGCGCGAGATGAGGTTTCCCGGCAGCGACCGGGAAACCTCGAAACGCCGAATTCCTCAACGATTACCGAGATAGGCACCCTTGGTGAGCGGCACGCCATTGTGGCGCAGGATGTCGTAGGCCGTGGTCACGTGGAAATAGAAGTTGGGCATGGCGACCTGCAGCAGATACTGCATGCCGGGCATCGAGACCTCGCGCTGGCCAAACTTCAGTTCGACCACCCTGTCATCCGAACCATCGAATTCGGCAGCCGAGAATGAAGCCAGCAGGTCGAGCGTTTTGGCGAGGCGCGCCTGAAGCTCGGCGAAGGTGGCTTCATTGTCTTCGTATTTCGGCACTTCGCGGCGGGCCAGCCGAGACGGCGCGCCCTTGGCGTGGTCGGTGGCGACCTGCACCTGCCTGGTTAGCGCGTACATGTCCGGCGCCAGCCTTGCGGTCAAAAACACCTGCGGGTCGATTTTGCGTTCAGTTGCATTCTGTTCAGCCGCCGTCAGCACGCCGGACAGCGCCTTCAGCCTGGCCGAAAACACCGGCACCGAGGCTTCATACATCGATAGTGTCACGTTCAAATCTCCATTGCGGCTGAAGCGCCGACGGCGGGACGTAGCGCCTTCCGCGGTGATTTTTCAAGCGTCACCACGTCGCCGCAATCTCTATGATAGAATCTTGCCGTGGTGGAGATTCTCCGATGAGACGCGTCTTTCTGGTGGCGGCCGCCTTTTTCTCCCTTGCCGTATCCGGCCAAGCTGCGTTCGCCGACGATGAACCGGCAGCCGATGACCAGGCGCCTTATGTCGACGACAGGTCGGACGCCGCCGCTGTCATCCGCTCGCTCTACAACGCCATCAACCGGCATGAATTTGCCCGCGCCTGGGGCTATTACGGCGATACCAAGCCGGCAAAGGATTTCGATACGTTCGTCAAGGGCTATGACGGCACCGACAAGGTCGATGTCGAAACCGGTGCGATTTCCGACGAAGGTGCGGCCGGTAGCATCTACTACAGCGTTCCGGTGGCCATCCGTGCCACCGACAAGGACGGCAATGAAGCGGTGTTTGCCGGCTGCTACACGCTGCGCCAGGTCAGCGCCCAGATTCAGGCCCCGCCATTCCGCCCGATCTTCATCGACAAGGGCGCGCTGAAGCCGTCGAAGGCCGATTTCGAGGAGGCGCTGCCGGCAAGCTGCGGGGACGGCCCGCCACCACCGAAGAAGGATACGGCGCTGGAGCAGGCCAAGAAGGCTTTCCTGGCAACCTATGGCGACCAGTGCGACAAGCAATTGGTGGCCGACGAGCCGACCGTTTTTTCGATCAAATACAAGGACAAGGACGCCCAGCCAGGCGATGCCGAGAAGGAAACGCGGCTGTTTCATTTCTCCTGCTCGGCGGCGGCCTACAATGAAGCCTCCATCTACTACATGACCGACGAGGTGTCTGGCGTCCTGCAGTTGCAGTTCACCGAGCCGGAACTGGATATCCGCTACGAGAACAATGACAGTGACGCCAAATTGCTTGGCGTGACCGTCATCGGTTTCCACACCTCGGGCTGGGCGACCAACTCCGATTATGACGAGGCGACGAGGACGATCAGCACGTTCAACAAATGGCGCGGCATCGGCGACGCCTCGGATGCCGGCACGTATCTGTTTCGCAACGGCAATTTCTCGCTGGTCCAGTACGATGTGGACGCCTCTTATGACGGCGAGGAAAACCCGCAGACGGTGGTCGACTACAACACCGCACCTTGAGCGATTGCCGTCGATTCAGGGCGCTTTCGACAGCATCCAGTTCAGCGTTTCGCGCCAGTCGACCATGCGGATCGGCGTGCCATGAGTACCGGTCTCGAACCGGACGAAGCGTGTCGGATAGGGATAGGCTTTCGAGTTCGCAATGATGGAGCGGAAAAAGGCTTCCTGCTTCTCCACGGGAAAGACCGGGTCCTTGCTGCCCTGGCCGAAGAACACCGGCACATGGCGCCTGTAGGCCGGGCTCGACAGGAAACTGTCATCCCATAGCGAGCCGAGCAGCAGCAGCCCGTTTATGCGCCGCCCCGTGTCGTTGCGGCCGGCCAGCTTCCAGCACAGCGCACCGCCCATCGAGCCACAGGCGACAAAGATTTTCGCGTCCGGCGAGGCCTCTGCATAGTGGCCGATCAGTGCTGCGACCTGGGCTGCGCCCTTGTCGCCGAAATCGGTGAAATCGGGTGAGAGATAGAGGCCGCCATTGCCGGCCATCAGGTTCTTGATGCGGTTGAAATTGCCGCCGAAGGTGAAGTCGTCGACGCCCTGCTTGCGGCTGCCGCCCTGCCCGTGCAGGTAAAGCACGATGATGCCGGCGCCCTCGGTCTTGCCGACGGCGACATGCCTGACATCGCCGGCATCGGTTTTCAGCAAGAGGTCCTGCTGCACCTTGCGCACGCCGGTGTCGGTATACTGCGCATGCACGCGCTTCTCCGGCACTTCGTCGCGGGCGTTGATGTCGCGCATCTCGCGGTAGTCGATAACGGTGTAAGCGCCCTTGTCCGTAGACGAGAGCGTCGCCGGATAAGCGAAGAGGTCGTCCTTGTAGGATTTTAGTTCGAGCGCGTTAGCGTGGGCTGCGGAAAACAGAAAAAACAGTGAAATCAGAAGGGTATGGAGCGCGACCGCCCCCCTCTGGCCTGCCGGCCATCTCCCCCTCAAGGGGGGAGATTGGATGTCGCGCAGGCTTTCGCCAATCTTCAAAGCGGCAGGATGTGCGCTGAGGTCAAACCTGCCAATCTCCCCCCTTGAGGGGGAGATGGCCGGCAGGCCAGAGGGGGGTAGAAGCGCAGAGGCAAGTGAAGAGAGAACCATCCTTCAGCCATGCGTTTTTCAGCTTCGGTTTGTCAATCCTGCAGCACACCACCGGCGCCTTCGAGCGCCTCGCGGGTGTCGACGTCGATCGACGCGCCGTCGCCGATCTCGACGTCGATGACATCCAACCCTTCGGCCTCGACCAGATGGCGGGCGCCGGTGTCGCCTTCGAGGTGGGCGATGCCTCCAAACAGCGCGCGCGGCAAAAGCACCGGATTGCCGCGGCGGCCGTCATGCGCGGCGCGGACCACCGAGCGGCCGCCGTCCCTACGGAAGGCCTCGATCAGCCTGTCGAGATCGGCGGCGGAGATGCCCGGCATGTCGCCGAGAACAATCATCGCGCCGGCTGCGTCGGCCCCAACCCGGGCAATGCCGGCCTTGAGCGATGAGGACAGGCCGTCGGCGAAATCCGGATTGTCGGCGAAGGTCACGTCAAGGCCGGATAAGGCGTGATGCACCCGCTCACGCTGATGGCCGGTGACGACGACGGTGGCCGAGGCCTTCGAGCCGAGCGCACGTTCGGCGGTGCGGCGCACCAGCGGCTTGCCGTCAAACAGCGCCAGAAGCTTGTTCGGTCCGCCCATGCGGCTGGAACGGCCGGCGGCCAGAAGCACGATGTCGACCTTCAACCCGGCTCTCGCCGGCAACGGCTCGCGCGGCTGTGGCCGGGTCGGGATCTCCATCAAGAGCCCGCCGACACCCATGCCGGCGATGTCCTTGGCTGTCACATCTAGGCCGGCGATCAGTCGGTCGAGCACCCAGTCGAAGCCGTTCTCTTTGGGGCTGCGGGCGCAGCCCGGCGCGCCGATGACGCGCTTACCGTCGAGCGTGCCGAGCACCAAGAGATTGCCGGGATCGACCGGCATGCCCGCGCGGACGACAGTTCCGCCTGCCTTCTCGATCGCCGCCGGAACGACATCGCTGAAATCGCTCATTGCCGAGGCGCCGAAGATCACCACCATGTCGTTGTCGCGCGCCAACGCGGCCGCGGCCGCGGCGACAGGCGCAATTTCGTGGGGCGTGCGGCGTTCGGTGGTCAGCCGGGCGCCGGAGCGTGCCAGCCGGGCCTCGGTGACGCGCAGCGTCTTGTCGAGCACGCTCGCTTTGATACCGGGCAGCACAGTCTGGATGACGCCGATGCGCACCGGCTGGTAGGCATTGACAGCGAATATCTCCCCGCCGGCGCAGATTTTCGTCACCGCATCGACCAAAACCGAGGCGACGGCGAAGGGGATGATCTTGACCGTCGCCACCATCTGGCCCTGCTCGACCGGCGCGTGCTGCGCCAGCGTGGCGATGGTGATGGTGGGGTCGACGGCGTTGATGGCGTCGATCATCGCGGAATCGACGGTGAAGACACCGGCCGCCTTGGCATGGAGGTTCACGCGGCCAGTTGCAGCCGGTTTCGCTTCGATGTCGCGGTGGGTCATGCTTGCGGCGATCTTTTCAGCCGCCGCATCCTCGCTGAGATCATCGGCGGCAAGCACCGCCACGACGATTTCAGCAATGCCCGCCGCCTTCAGCACCGAGACGTCTTCGGCGCTCAGCCTGTGCGCCTTGCGGAAACGTCGCTCACCGGCGGTGGTGGCATGCGCCAGCACCGCGCCTTCGGCCTGATCGATCGGGACCGGGCCGAACTTCACGCCGCGGCGCCTTTCGCTTCCAGCCCGCGCGAGCGGAAGGCATGGATGGTCTGCGCCAGAATGGCGACGGCGATCTCGGCCGGGCTCGCCGCGCCGATGTCGAGGCCGATCGGTGCGTGGATGCGGGCGATCTGGTCGGCGCTTGCGCCCAGCGCCAGCAGGCGCTCGACGCGCTTGGCGTGGGTTTTGCGGCTGCCGAGCGCGCCGATATAGAAACAATTGGCGTCGAGCGCCGCCTTGAGCGCGAAATCGTCGATCTTCGGATCATGGGTGACGGCGGCGAGCGCCGTGTAGCTGTCGAGCGGCTGGCGCTCCAGCACATCTTCAGGCCACTCAGCATGCAGCGCGACGTCCGGAAAACGGTCCGGCGTGGCGAAAGCGGTGCGTGGATCGACGATTTCCAGGGGATAGCCGGCGATCTTGGCCATCGGCGCCAGCGCCTGGCTGATATGGACGGCGCCGATCACCATCAGGCGCGGCTGCGGCAGATGCGCGTTGAGAAAGAAGGTCCGGCCCTCCGCCTCGACCGAGCCGGAACTGCCTGACCGAAACGCATTGGCGATCGCTTTCCCGAGCTCCCCAGCGACAGAATCGCCCTCGCGCACGATGCGATCGCGGCCATCGCCGAGATCGGTGACCAGGATCGCCGCGCGGCGGGCGCGGCGTTCGGCATTGAGCGTTTTGAGGGCGTACGGATCCATCCTAACCGAGCCGCTCCACATAGACCTTGATGCGGCCGCCGCAGGACAGGCCGACCTGCCAGGCGGTTTCGTCGGCAACGCCGAATTCCAGCATCTTGGCTTTGCCAGTATCGATGACGTCGATCGCCTCGCTCACCACCGCACCTTCGACGCAGCCGCCTGAGACCGAGCCGTGGAAATTGCCGTCGGCATCGATGACCAGATGGCTGCCGACCGGCCTCGGCGCTGAACCCCAGGTCTCGACCACCGTGGCAATGGCCACATCCTTGCCGTCCTTCATCCAGCCTTCCGCGATGATCAGCGGATCGCGGGCCTCATCGAGATAGATGCTGTTGTCCATGATCGCTTGTCCTAGGGTCTGTTTTTCCGGATTTGAAAATATATGGTCATGCCGCGCGCCTGGCGCCAGCGTCCAACCACCGGCGGGGATCGACGGAGCTGACAGACTTCTTGTCCAGCGAGGCGCAGAGGTCGGCCAGCGCGTCGAGATTGTGCACCGAGCGGAACTCATCGACATGCGGCAGCATCGCCTTGACGCCGCGGGCGCGGGCCTCGAAGCCGTCGAAGCGCAGCAAGGGATTGAGCCAGATCAGCCGCCGGCAGGATTTGTGCAGGCGCTCCATCTCTTCCGACAGGCCGGTGACATCGTCGCGCTCCAGCCCGTCGGTGATCAACAGCACCACCGCCCCCTGCCCGAGCACGCGGCGCGACCATGTCAGGTTGAATTCAGCCAACGTGTCGCCGATGCGGGTGCCGCCGGACCAGTCCTTGACCGCCGCCGAACAGTCTGCAAGGGCCGCATCGGGGTCGCGGTGGCGCATCTGCCGCGTCAGGTTGGTCAGGCGCGTGCCGAAGACAAAGGTATGCACGCGCCGACGCTTTTCGGTCAGCGCATGCAGGAAATGCAGGAAGATGCGCGTGTACTGGCTCATCGAACCGGAGATATCGGCGAGCACCACCAGCGGCGGATGGACTTCGCTGGACGACCGGAATTTCGGCAGAATCAGCTCGCCGCCAGTACGAGCGGCCGACCGCATCATGGCGCGCGGATCGATGCGGCGGCCATGCGGATCGGCCTTGAACCGACGCGTCCGGACCATGTCGAAGGGCAGCCGCAGCTGGGCAATCGCCTTCTTGGCATCGGCCATCTCGGCGGCATTCATCTGGGCAAAGTCCTTAGCCCGCAGCACCTCGTTGCCGGAGAAGGTTAGCCGAGCGTCGACTTCGATCTCCGGGATTTCCTTCACCGGCTGGTTCTTCTGGTGGCCTTCGAACATCGCCTGGCTGACGCGGTTTTCGGCCGCGCGCGGCTTTTGCTTCTCCCTGGTGTCGGGCGCCACCGGCGAGAACATCGCCAGCAGTTTTTCGATCAGTTCGCGCGATTTCCAGAACAGCCGGAAGGCCTCGTCGAAGACGGGATGATCTTCATGACGCGACACCAGCACGGCGTGCAGCGTCCAGTAGAAATCGTCGCGCGAGCCGATGCCGGCGGCGAGCACCGCCTCGATCGCATCCTTGACCGAGGCCGGCCCGACCCGCATTCCTGATTTGCGCAAGGTGCGGGCGAAATAGACGATGTTGTCGGCAATGCGCCCCTCTTCCGTCGCCTCTCTGGGGTCGGCCTCTTTGAGGTAGGCACCCGGCGCCTTCACTGCCCTACTCCGCCGCCGCCAGTTCGGCCTTGACCTCGTCGAGGATGCGCCGGCCCTCGCCCGCGCCGATGCGGGCAATGTCGTCCTGGTATTTCAAAAGCACGCCGATCGTGTCGGACACCGTCTCCGGATCGAGCGCCACCTTGTCGAGTTCGGTCAGCGCGCCGGCCCAGTCGATGGTCTCGGCAACGCCCGGCGCCTTGAACAGTTCGACCTGGCGCAGCTTCTGGATGAACGACACCACTTCGGCGGAAAGCCGGCTGTTGGCCTGCGGCACCTTGCGGCGCACGATCTCCAGCTCGCGTTCGGCATTGGGGTAGTCGACCCAGTGATAGAGGCAGCGCCGCTTCAGCGCGTCGTGAATCTCGCGCGTTCGGTTGGTGGTGATAATGACGATCGGCGGCTCCTCCGCCTTGATGGTGCCGAGCTCGGGCACCGTCACCTGGAAGTCGGAGAGGATTTCGAGCAGGAACGCCTCGAAGGCCTCATCGGTGCGGTCGAGTTCATCGATCAGGAACACCGGGGCCGCACCCGCCTTGCCGGTCAGCGCGTCGAGCACCGGGCGGCGGATCAGGTATTTTTCGGAGAAGACGTTGCGCTCCATGTCGGAGCGGTCGACCTTGCCGGCCGCTTCCTCCATGCGGATTTCGATCATCTGCGCGGCGTAGTTCCACTCATAGACGGCGGACGAGACGTCGAGGCCTTCATAGCATTGCAGGCGGATCAGCCGGCGGCCGAGCGCCTGCGCCAACACCTTGGCGATCTCGGTTTTGCCGACGCCGGCCTCGCCTTCGAGGAAGAGCGGCCGCTGCATGCGCAGCGACAGGAACAGCACCGTTGCCAGCGGGCGGTCCGCGACATAGTCCGCGCCGGTCAGGAGATCGAGCGTTTCGTCGATCGTCCGCGGCGCGGGGCGCGGTTTCAGCTCGGTCATTCTTTCTCCGTTGACGCCTCTGCTCCGCTTTCCAGCACGTGGTAGTCGCGGGCGTGGTAGATCAGCGGCCGCAAATTATCGCCCATGCGCAGGCCTGTCACCTTGCCAAAAAGCACACGATGGGTGGCGAGATCCTTGGTGTCGATCAATTCGCAGTCGAAAACGGCGAGCGCGCCCTTCAGGGTAGGCGAACCCGTCGATATGACATCCCACTCGCCGAGCGCGAAACGCTCATCGGCCGTCAGGCCGGTCAGGCCGGAAAACGCCACCGACAGCGGCTGCTGGTGCGAAGCCAACGTGTTCAGCGCAAACCGGCCGTTTTGCACGAACAGCTCGTTCTTGGCATTCTCGCGGTTGAGACAGACGAGAACCGTCGGCGGCGTGTCCGACACCGAGCAGGCGGCGATCACCGTCGTGCCGCGTTTGCCGGCGGGACCGTCGGTGGTCACCACATGGACGTGGCCGGCGAAATGCGCCATCGCGTCGCGATAGGCCTGCGGCCCTATGTCGTTCAACTTCAACACTGATGATTTTCCATAAGCGGAAACCCAAGCGTTATATATGGCGGCACACAATAGGCCACAAGCGAAGTGCTTGACGACAATCCGCAAATTCCCGTGTTGCGCCTGGGGCGGGCAGCCTTTAGGTCTTGGCGCAGGAGACGCTGGAAGCATGCGACCAGCACGGAGGAATTCTTCGTCAGAATGCGACCCCTAACAGCTGTAATAGCGGCACTGCTCTGGCTGTTGCCGGCAAGCGCCGGCGCTCAGACGCTGCTCGTCGGCGTCGCAGCACCCTTGTCCGGCCCGTCGGCGATCCTCGGCAAGCAGATCGAGACGGGCGCTGGCCTTGCAGCGGAAGGCAATGGCGCTGAGATCAAGACGGTCGACGACGCCTGCACCGCCGATGGCGGGGCTGCCGCCGCCAGGGAATTCGCCGCGGCGAAGGTCAATGTGGTCGTCGGCTTCCTCTGCACCGATGCGATCCAGGCGGCGCTGCCGATCCTGAAGGACGCCAACATACCGGTCATCACCGTTGGCGTGCGCACCGAAAGCCTGACCGACCGCCGCGCCAAGACCGGCTGGCCGGTCTATCGGCTGGGGCCGCGCGGTGACGACGAGCGCAATGCGGTGGCCGCCATCCTCACCCGGCTGTGGCAGAGCGAACTTTTCGCCATTGTTGACGACGGCACCATCTATGGCCGCGAAATCGCCGAGACGTTGCGGGCAGCGGCCGAACAGGCGGCGCTGAAGCCGGTGTTCACCGATACGTTCCGGCCGCAGCTCGACAACCAGATCGGGCTGATCGGCCGGCTGAAGAAGGCGGGCGCCACGCATGTCTTTGCCGGCGGCGACGGCGACGACATCGCCATTATGGGCCGCGACGCCGGCCAGCTCGAGGCCGGCATTGTTTTTGCCGGGGGCGAGAACATGCGTGCGCCAGCCGGCGACGTGCCTTACGCCGTGGGCACGCTGATGATCGCGCCACCGGAATGGGCCGATGTCGCCGATCCCAAGGTGCTGGCGGCATTTGCAGCCAAAAACGTTGCGGCGGATGGCTATACGCTGCCGGCCTACGCAGCGGTGGAAATCGCCAAAGCCGCCTCTGCGGGGGCCGACACTTCGGGCAAGGGGCTGGCCGATGCGCTCACCGGGCATGATTTCACCACCGCGATCGGCCCGCTGCGCTTCGACGATAAAGGCGATCTGACCCAAAACCTCTATCGCGCTTTCCGTTTCGACGGAACGCGTTTTGTGCCGGCGGAGACGAACTGATGTTCCGCACCGGGCCGCGCAATTTGATCACCGATGTTGCGGGCCTGCGTGTCGGCAACGCTTCCGATGCCAGGCTGAAATCCGGGGTTACCACGGTGCTGTGCGACGAACCGGCGGTCGGCGGCGTGCAGATCCTCGGCGGCGCGCCGGGCACGCGCGAAACCGATTTGCTCGAACCGCACAATTCCATCGAAGCGGTTCATGCCGTGGTGCTTTCAGGCGGCTCGGCCTTCGGCCTCGACGCCGCCTCGGGTGTGCAGGCGGCGTTGCGCGAAAAGGGCATCGGCGTCGATGTCGGCGGCTTTCGCGTGCCGATCGTGCCGGCGGCGATCCTGTTCGACCTGCGCAATGGCGGCGACAAGGATTGGGGTCGTTATCCCCCCTATCGCGACCTCGGCTATGAAGCAGCGCAAACCGCCAGTACCGATTTTCAGCTCGGCACCATCGGCGCCGGCGCTGGCGCGTTGAGTTCCGGGCTGAAGGGCGGTCTCGGCTCGGCCTCGACCGTGCTCGACAGCGGCGTCACCATCGGCGCGCTCGCCGCCGCCAACCCGACCGGCTCGGTGACCATCGCCCGAACTCGCCATTTCTGGGCTGCACCCTTCGAGATCGGCGATGAGTTCGGCGGGCTCGGCTATCCCTCGCCGATGCCGGACGACGCCCGGCGGATCCTTTTGAAATACCGCGACAAGCGTGTGGGTGGGACGGGCGAGGCCGGCGGCAACACCACCATCGCTGTCATCGCCACCGACGCCGTGCTGACCAAGGCGGCTGCCAAGCGGCTGGCCATATCGGCGCATGACGGTTTCGTGCGCGCCATCTGGCCGGTGCATACGCCGGCCGACGGCGATCTGGTGTTCGCGCTGGCGACGGGCAAGAGCGGCATCGAGCTTTCAGCCGACAACGCTGTCGACTTCTTCGCCGCCGCAGGCGCCACCATGGCGCGCGCCATCAGCCGCGGCATCCATGCCGCGACGCCGGCCGATGGCGATCTGTTTCCGGTGTGGTCGTCTCGCTGAGCGCGGAACTCGATCAGGTCGGATCGGACTTTTCTTCTTCGAAGCTGACCGCGACATCCGAATTCGCCGACAGCCAGATTTTTTTGCCATCGACCTCGGCAAGCAGGCTCAAGGGAATGTAGTGGTGATGGCCTTTGTGCCCACCCATGCCACTGTCGGCCTTGGTCAGCTTGATCCGGTCGCCCTCGACTTTGTCGACGGTGCCGATGTGAACGCCGTCGGCGCCGACCACTTCCATATGTTCGCGAATCTTGCTGGCCTCGGACATGGGGTGTTCTCCTTTTGAAAACGATCGACGATAACAAACAGAGGCGCAATTGGATGCATCGGCTTTTGGATAGCACGATGTTTTGACTGTCTCATGATAGGGAACGATCGAACCTTGGCAGCCGGAGCAGAAATGCCGATGCGAAATCTTGTCCTGATTGGCATTTGCCTGCTGGTGCAGCTGGCATCTGGCGTCGCCGCCCGGGCGGGCGATGTCGCCGAGCTCGAAATCCTCGGCTTTACCAGAGATGGCGGTGTCTTCGGCTTCGAGGAATACGGCGTCGCGGACGGATCGGGCTTTCCCTATGCCAACCGCTACTACATCGACACCGCCGACGACACGTTCCTGAAAGGCACGCCGATCCGGGTCCGGCTGGAGGACGAGACCGCCTCGCTCGATACGGCCCGTCAGCAAGCCAGGCAGAAGGGCGAAGCGATCATTGCCCAGGCCGAGCTTGCCGCCAATCGCGGCATCACCGCCGGCTTCAATCCGGTGACCGAACTGTCGGCCGACCCGTTCCGCATGGTGGTCAACCCGCGGCCGATCTTTTCGCCGGTCGACCCGCCGCTGGAATTCCGGCTCGACGAGATCGGCATGAACAATACGGCAGGCTGTGAGAGCCAGGGCGAGATCAACGGGTTTAGGCTGCTGCGTATCGAGGCGGAAGATGGCGGCCAGACCCATCTTTTGCACGAGGACAAATCGATCCCGAAAAGCCGCGGCTGCCCGAACGGCTACCGGATCGGCGCGGTGCAGACGTTTTCGATGGACAGTATCAGCGCCTATGCGGTGCTGATCGCGGTGCGCCAATACGGCTTCGAAGGGCCGGATTTTCGCTGGATCGCCGTGACCGGCCGCCTGTGACCGCGCTCGATCGATCCAGCTGGCGCAAGCGCGCCGGCAATCGCGCCCGCCGCGCCGTACCATCGACCGGCACGGCGCTTGTCGGCGCCTTGCTGTGGGCGATGGCCATGGGCGCAAGCGCGCTGCTCTGTCTTTGGCTCGACAATTGGGAGACGCCGGAAAAGATCCGCTTCGTCGTCCTGCTCTTTGCCATGGGTGCAGCACTTGCCTTTCCCGTCGGCCTGTTCGCGGCGCGGCTGGTCTCGCTCGGCCGGCCCTCGGAAGTGGCGTTCGCCGCCGCCTTCGTCTGCCTGCTTGCCGCGACGCTCGCCTTCACCGGCGGGCTGTTTGCGCTGCAATACCGCTCCTACTACGCCGAATGGCATGCGGAAGCCTTCACCGTCCGTTGGGCGTTCGAACTGGTGTTCACCTCGCTGACGGCGCTCTATCAATTCGTGGTGCTGGGCGTGCGGCTCTATTTCCCGCTCGGATTCATAGCTCTTGCCTGCGCCAGCGTGTGGTTTGCGCGCCAGCAGCGTTGAGCATTCGGTCCGCCTCTGATAGGAGGCGGACTTAACCACCGACATATCAGGACTGACGGATGATCCCTCGCTATTCCCGGCCGGAAATGGTCGCCATCTGGTCGCCGGAAACCCGCTTCCGCATCTGGTTCGAAATCGAGGCCCATGCCTGCGATGCGCTGGCCGAGCTCGGCGTCATCCCTAGGGAAGCCGCCAAAACCATCTGGGAAAAGGGCAATGCGGCGAAATTCGATGTCGGCAAGATCGACGAGATCGAGGCCGTCACCAAGCACGACGTCATTGCCTTCCTCACCCATCTCGCCGAATTCGTCGGGCCGGATGCGCGTTTCATCCACCAAGGCATGACCTCGTCGGACGTTCTCGACACCTGCCTTGCGGTGCAGCTCAGCCGCGCCAGCGACATATTGCTCGCCGACCTCGACGGCCTGCTCGCGGCGCTGAAGCGCCGTGCTTTCGAGCACAAAGATACCGTCACCATCGGCCGCAGCCACGGCATCCATGCCGAGCCGACCACGTTCGGCGTCAAGCTGGCGCAGGCCTATGCCGAGTTCTCGCGCTGCCGCGAGCGCCTGGTGCATGCGCGCGAAGACATCGCCACCTGTGCCATCTCGGGCGCCATCGGCACCTTCGCCAACATCGACCCCTATGTCGAAGAGCATGTGGCGAAAAAGCTTGGACTGAAGCCGGAACCGGTATCGACGCAGGTCATCCCGCGCGACCGCCACGCCATGTTCTTCGCCACGCTCGGCGTCATCGCCTCGTCGGTCGAGCGTCTGGCGACCGAAATCCGCCATCTGCAGCGCACCGAGGTGCTGGAGGCGGAGGAGTATTTTTCGCCGGGGCAAAAGGGCTCGTCGGCGATGCCGCACAAGCGCAATCCGGTGCTGACGGAAAACCTCACCGGCCTCGCCCGCATGGTGCGGTCCATGGCCTTGCCGGCGATGGAGAATGTGGCGCTCTGGCACGAGCGCGATATCTCGCACTCCTCGGTCGAGCGCATGATCGGGCCGGACGCCACGGTGACGCTCGATTTCGCGCTGTCGCGGCTGACCGGCGTCGTCGACAAATTGCTGGTCTATCCCGACAACATGCTGAAGAACATGAACAAGTTCCGCGGGCTGGTGCATTCGCAGCGCGTGCTTTTGGCGCTGACGCAAGCCGGCGTCAGCCGCGAGGACGCCTACCGCCTGGTGCAGCGCAACGCCATGAAGGTGTGGGAACAAGGCGCTGATTTCCTTGAGGAATTGTTGGCCGACAAGGAAGTGACGGCAGCGCTGCCCGAGGCCGAGATCCGCGAAAAGTTCGACCTTGGCTATCACACCAAGCATGTCGACACGATCTTCAAGCGGGTTTTTGGATAGAATAGCTTCCTTCTCCCCGTCACTATACGGGGAGAAGGTGCCGGCAGGCGGATGAGGGGCAGCGCCGACTTCGGCGATGATCGAACCCACTCACGCTTTGACAATCTCAGGATATTGGCGCTGCCCCTCATTGCCCTGCCGGGCATTTCTCCCCGTATAGTTACGGGGAGAAAGATGCTCTCGCCGCCGCTTTCGCCAATCGCCAGCGGCGTGCAATCAAGCCTTGCCAGGAACCGTCCTGATAACCGTGCCCCACGGATCCTCGCGGTTCGTTTCCTTGGTCACATTGTCCGAGCGCATCTCGACCCAGGCCAGACCCGAGCGGGACGGATCGCGGCGGCCGGCGCCGGCGCTGTGCCACGAATTGCCACCGATATGGTGGTGGTAGCCGCCGGACGACAGGAACACCGCCTGCCCGCCATACTTGGCCACCGTGTCGAAACCGAACTCCTGGTGCCACCAGGCTTCGGCGTCTTCGGGCCGGCCGACACGCAGATGGACGTGGCCGACAATGCTGTTTTCCGGCGCGCCCTGCCAGCCGGCGTCACCGGCTGGCACGCTGGCGGCCACAGCGGCCAGGTTCAGCCGCTCGGTCGCCATGGCGATCTTGTCGCCGTTCCACTTCCACTCCTCCGGCAGGCGGTCTCTATAGATTTCAATGCCATTGCCTTCGGGGTCGGTCAGATAGAGCGCTTCGCTGACCAGATGGTCGGAGGCGCCTTCGACGCGGATCTTGTTGGCGGCGGCATGGTTGATCCAGCGGCCGAGGTCGGCGCGGCTGGGCAAAAGGAACGCCGTGTGGAACAGGCCAGCGCTGCGCGGATCGTCGGGCTTGGCTGCCGTATCCGCCTCGATGACCAGCAAGGGGCGCTCGGCGGCGCCCAGCGTGATCGCGCCGTCGGCGCGGCTCAATTCCTGCAGCCCGACAACGGCACGGTAATAGGCCGCGAGGCTCTCGGCATCGCGCGCCTTCAGGCCAACGCGTGACACACTGACGGGGGTAGTCGCGGCAAAAGGCAGTTCGCTCATCAAAATCTCCGCTCGGGCGGCGTTCCGCGAGGTTTCCAAGCCAGAGGCCCGGCGCCGCAACAACTGTAGCGCCGTTTCAACCAACAAGCCCTGGTTTTCACGGTCGCTCTTCCCGTCCACAGATCGCCTATCCCGATCGTTCACACAAGACGGAAAGAATCGAACAGGTTGTTCACAATTGTGATGCGCCGCATCCATCAGCATGGTTGCACGAGACAGAGCTGCTCGCTATCTCAGCGCCATGAAAGTCAAAGACGCAGATATCTTGATCGTGCCGGGCTACACCAATTCCGGCCCGGAACACTGGCAGACACGCTGGCAGTCCAAACTGTCGACGGCACGCCGGGTCGAGCAGGCCGAATGGTCGAAGCCGGTGCGCGAGGACTGGACAGCGAGCGTGGCAAACGCCGTCAACGAAGCCGAGCGGCCGGTGGTGATCGTTGCCCATTCGCTGGGCGTGGCAGCCGCGGTGCAGGCCATTCCGCAATTCAGGAAGCCGGTCGCCGGCGCCTTCTTTGTCGCGCCACCCGATGTCGCCAACCCGGAGATAAGGCCGAGGCACCTGATGACCTTCGGCCCCTATTCGCGCGAGCCGCTGCCCTTTCCATCCATTGTGATTGCCAGCCGCAACGATCCGTTCTGCGCCTTCGAGGTTGCCGAAGACATTGCCGGCGCCTGGGGTTCGCTGTTCATCGATGCCGGCGAAACCGGCCACCTCAATGAGGATGCCGGCTTCGGCCCGTGGCCGGAGGGATCGATGACCTTCGCCAAGTTCCTGACCGACCTCAAGGCCTGACCGGGCAAGGCACCACGCCTCAGCCCTTGATCGAATCGTTCATGCTCTTGATGAGGGTTTTTGCGCCGAGCGAAATCAGCGCGTGGTCCGAGCCAATCGCCAGCAGCCGGTAACCCATCGCCACGACGCGGCCGGCAATGGCCGGCTCGATGACGTAGATTGCGGCATGCTTGCCTGCCTTGCGTGTCCGCTCAGCAATGGACGCGACGGTTTCCATCATGCTTTCCAGCGTCGAATTGACGGTAGCGCCGTTCGACCAGGCGATCGAGAAATCCGATGGGCCGAGGAAGATGCCGTCAATGCCAGGCGTGTCGAGAATGCCGTCCAGCGCATCGAGCGCGGCGCGCGTTTCGACCATGGCGAAAGCCATGGTGCGCGCATTGGTGTCGCGCAGCCACTCGGCCTGGTCGCCCTTGCCGTGGCGCGGAAAGGCATAGGTCGGGCCCCAGGAACGCTCGCCGAGCGGCGGATACTTCATCGCGGCGGCAAACAGTTTTGCATCGGCCACCGAGTTCACCATCGGAGCAATCACCGCCTCGGCGCCGAAATCGAGGGCGCGGCTGGCCATGTCGAAGCGGCCGACCGGAATGCGCACCAGCGCCGGCTTGTTGGCCGCCAGCACCGGCACGAGACCGCGCAAGACCGAGTCTTCGTGGTGTCCGCCATGCTGCATGTCGAGCGTGACGGCGTCAAAACCCTGCCTGGCGATGATTTCGACCGTCAAGGCGTCCGGAACCCCGGACCAGGCGGTGAACAGCGTTTCATCCGCCGCCAGGCGTGATTTCAGGGACATCGGCGCTTTTCCTTGTTGGCCAGGACCTTTCTAACAGGCCCACGCACAGTTTCAGCCGGAAAAGGCTGAAAAGGCAAAGAAAAACCGCCCGGCTGGGCCGGGCGGTCGATTGGTCCAGAATTGGCTGGGATTAGGTGTTCTTGATCTGCTCGATCGCCTGCGCCATCAGTTCGTCCATGGTGCGGCGGATCTGATGATCCGACTGGTCGACGCCGGCGGCGTCGAAATCCTTGCGGATCTTGCGGAACACGTCGTGATCGCCGGCTTCCTCGATGTCGGAGACAACCACTTCCTTCGCATAGGCGTCGGCGTCAGCGCCGGACTTGCCCAGCTTTTCGGCGGCCCACAGGCCGAGCGCCTTGTTGCGGCGTGCCGCGGCCTTGAAGCGAAGTTCTTCGTCGAAGGCGAATTTGCGCTCAAAACCCTCTTCGCGGTCTTTCATGCTGCTCATGGCTTCCCTCCGGTGAAATCGATTCGCGTTGGCGATGGATATGTGTGTTGCCGCAGCACAAACCAAAAGGGCGCGGGTCGGTCAATATGCTACATCACTTGCTGCGCTGCGGCATTTCATTCCTGAAAGCGGTAGATTGAAAGGATTTGCCGATTGAGCAAACGGTGTGATTGGGATAGACCCGGCATTGAACCCCACCCGTCGCCGCACTAATTTAGGCAGACGGACAGGAACTGGTCGCTTGCCGCCTGCCCGCAAATCCAGAGAAAAATCAGATGAAAAATCGCCGCCGCATTTATGAAGGCAAGGCCAAGATCCTCTATGAGGGACCAGAACCGGGCACGCTGATCCAGTTCTTCAAGGATGATGCGACCGCGTTCAACAAGAAGAAGCACGAGGTCATCGACGGCAAGGGCGTGCTCAACAATCGCATTTCCGAGTACATCTTCAATCACCTGAACCGCATGGGCATTCCGACCCACTTCATCCGCCGGCTCAACATGCGCGAGCAGCTGATCAAGGAAGTCGAGATCATCCCGCTCGAAGTGGTGGTGCGCAATGTCGCCGCCGGTTCGCTGTCGAAGCGCCTCGGCATCGAGGAGGGCACCGTTCTGCCGCGCTCGATCATCGAATTCTATTACAAGGCCGATGCGCTCGACGATCCGATGGTGTCGGAAGAGCACATCACCGCTTTCGGCTGGGCGAGCCCGCAGGAGATCGACGACGTCATGGCGCTCGCCATCCGCGTCAACGACTTCCTCTCCGGCCTGTTCATGGGCGTCGGCATCCAGCTCGTCGACTTCAAGATCGAATGCGGCCGCCTGTTCGAGGGCGATATGATGCGTATCGTCGTTGCCGACGAGATTTCGCCGGACTCCTGCCGGCTGTGGGACGTGGCGACGCAGGACAAGCTCGACAAGGACCGTTTCCGCCGCGATATGGGCGGCCTTGTCGAAGCCTATCAGGAAGTCGCCCGCCGCCTCGGCATCATGAACGAGAACGAACCGCCGCGCCCGACCGGCCCGGTGCTCGTCGCCTCGACCGACGGCCTCAAAGGCAAGCCGCACTAAGCAAAATACTCGAACAGGAACCTCTCCAGCATGATCAAGGCCCGCATCACCGTCACCCTCAAGAACGGCGTGCTCGACCCCCAGGGAAAAGCCATAGAGCACGCTTTGTCGGGACTGGGTTTCGGCGGTGTCGGCCACGTGCGGCAGGGCAAGGTGTTCGACCTCGAACTTGCCCAGACCGACAAGGCCAAGGCAGAGGCCGATCTCAAAGCCATGTGCGACAAGCTGCTGGCGAATACGGTGATTGAGAATTATAGTGTGACGCTTACCTGAGGTTGTATCCGGGGGCTTGGATGCCGGAAGTCACGAATGAGCTGATGTACGAACTTCTCAAGAAAATCCATTCACGAATGGATCGGCTTGAGAATGGTCTGGGCGAAGTCAAGCAAGAGATCGTTGCGATCCGACTGCAGGCCTTGAGCACGCAAACCGACGTCAGCAACATCTACGCGATAACCGGTCGTATCGATCAACGTCTTGATTGAGCAGCGCCTCGAATTGCGCGAACTCGCCGAAGCACAAAGGCCCTTTGAGCCGAAATGACCTCGGATCGGCAAATGGACTGAAACTGCCGTCACCATGCCGAACGACACACAGATTTCCAAATTCATGAGCTTGGTCCTTCGGCACGCGCCGGAAGAGGCGGGCCTTTCGCTCGACGAAAACGGCTGGGCGGATTTCGCCGAGCTCTGCGCGGTGCTGCAATCGAAGTTCGGCGCATCAGCGGCGGAGATTGTCCGCATCGTCGATGAAAATCCGAAAAAGCGCTTTGCCATCGACGACAATCGCATCCGCGCCGTGCAAGGCCACAGCGTCGAAGTCGATCTCGGGCTGGCGCCGAGCGTGCCGCCCATCATCCTCTACCACGGCACCAAGGTGGAGTTTCTGCCCAGCATCCTGCGCGAGGGCCTGACCAGCCAGTCGCGCCAGCATGTGCATCTGTCGAAGGATGTCGAAACGGCCCGCATCGTGGCGCGGCGGCGCAAGGGAAAAGATGTTATCCTTCAGGTCGACTCGGCAGCCATGGCTGGGGATGGCGAGATATTCTTTCTCTCCGACAACGGCGTCTGGTTGACCAATCACGTTCCGCCCCGGTATCTGCTTGAGATCAGCGAACAGGAATTGCCATGAAATCCGCCGTTGTCCTTCTGCCTGGCCTTAACCGTGACCGCGACATGATTGCGGCGCTGACCAAGATTTCCGGACAGGCGCCGGCGACCGTCTGGCAGACCGATACCGAAATCCCCGATGCCGACCTGATCGCCATTCCCGGCGGCTTTTCCTTCGGCGACTATCTGCGCTGCGGCGCGATTGCCGCGCGTATGCCGGTGATGCGGGCAGTCGCTGAAAAGGCGGCCAAGGGTGTCATGGTCATTGGTGTCTGCAACGGGTTCCAGATCCTGGTCGAGGCCGGCCTGCTGCCCGGTGCCCTGATGCGCAATTCGTCGCTGAAATTCGTCTGCCGGCAGGTGAAGCTCGAAATCGCCAACGCCAACACCATGTTCACCCGCCGCTATCAGCCGGGCCAGATCATTCGCACGCCGGTGGCGCATCATGACGGCAATTACTTTGCCGATGCCGACACGCTTGCCCGTCTCGAAGGCGAAGGCCAGGTGGTGTTTCGCTACGCCGAGGGCACCAATCCCAACGGCTCGATCAACGACATTGCCGGTATCATCAGCGAAAAAGGCAATGTGCTCGGCCTGATGCCGCATCCGGAAAACCTGATCGAGGCCGCGCATGGCGGCAGCGACGGCCGGGCGCTGTTCGAAGGCGCACTCGGTATTGCCGCCTGATATCTTTTTTCGAAATTCCTTTCAAAGCGCGGGGGCGGCTGACCATGAGACTGACGATTGCCCGGATGGCTCTCCTGACTGCCGCCGGGTTGGCGCTGGCGTCCTGCCAGTCGAGCCCGAAGAGCGCGCCGGCGCCGATGGGCAAGAGCGCTTCGCTGCTGGCCATGGAACAGGTGGCGATATCAGCCCACAAATGCTGGATCGCCAGCAAGGATCCCGCCTTCAAATCGTATCAGATGGCCAATGAGCTGAATTCGTTCAGCGGCACGCCGCGCTTCCTTCTGGTACCGGCCAAGCATTATGGCGGCAAGCCGCTGCTGGTCGTGCAGGCGCAAGGCAATTCCAGCCGCATCGACGTGTTCGGTCCGCTGATGGACGATCCGCTCGGCGCGCGCATCGGCTCCGATATTGCGCGTTGGCAGACCGGCAACCCCTCCTGCAACGCGGCCGCCTGACGCCATGGGCCGCTTCCTGCAGATTGCGGGATTGATCGTCGGTCTGGCTGGGCTTGTCCTGCAAGCCTGCATCACCATCCCGGCTTCGATGGAAGCCGGCCGCAGTTTTCTCGGCTCCATCGTCTTTCTGTTCAGTTTCTTCACCATCCTGACCAACATCGGCGCGGTGCTGGTCCACACCTCGCTGCTGTCGCCTTCGGGCTATGCCTGGCTGCCGGCCTTTGCCGGACCGCGGATGCGGGCGGGCGTCGCAGTGTCCATCGCGCTTGTCTTCATCGTCTATGCGACGGTCCTGGCGCAGCTCTGGCAACCGCAGGGCCTGTTCCTGCTCTGCGACGTGCTGCTGCATTATGTGACCCCGGTGCTGTTCGTGCTGTGGTGGCTGGTGGCGGGCGCCGACGGCAGGACACGCTGGAACGACATTTCGTGGTGGATGGCCTATCCGATCGCCTATCTCGCCTATGCGCTGGCGCGCGCCCCGATCGCTGGCGAAGTGCCCTACCCGTTCCTCGACGTTGCGAAGAACGGTGCGGCCAGCGTCGCGCTTGCGGCACTGGCCGTCACCGGGGTTTTTCTGGTGCTGTGCGTTGTTGCCGTGCTTGTCGACAAGGGCGTCGCACGCCTCAGGGGCGTGCGCCGCTGACCGAACTACGGTTCAGTCCCAGAACCGCCTGATCCCTTCGCGGTGAGCGTCGCCACGCGACACACCGATATCCCTAAGCTGCTCGTCGGTCATTTCCAGCAGAGCCAGGCGGCCGCGGCGGCGCTCGATGAGCGCGTCGATCTGCTGCGCCAGTGACCTGACCACATGCACGATGCGGCTGACAAAGCCTCGCCGTCCAGACGGGCGCGGCCCGACCAGTTCAATGCCCGTATAGCGGATTGTCTCGATTGTGCTCATTGTCTTTCTGCCAAGGTTGCAAATTGTACCCATTTCGGTACGACGCTGATATGTATTGACTCCTATTTCGGTGCAATATACAAAATTGTCACCATGACAAATTGGCTTCCCGACCTCTCCATTGGTTCCGGCCCGCTTTATCAGCGCCTCGCCGACAGCATCGAGTCCGATATCGACAAGGGCGTCATCGATGCCGGGGCAAAATTGCCGCCGCAGCGCGATCTCGCCTATGACATCGGCACCACCGTCGGCACGATCGGCCGGGCCTATCAGTTGCTGCGCGAGCGCGGCTTGGTGAGCGGCGAGGTCGGACGCGGGACCTATGTTCTGGCCCAGCAATCGGAAGCGGCGTCACCAGAATTCGTCGAGCCCACCGCGCAAGGCACGCGTTATGTCGACGCACCGTCCGGCAAACTGCGCTTCGACAGCACGGCCGCACCCGACATCGGCCAGGGCGCCATTGTCGCCGACATGCTGTCGCGCACGGTGCAGGATCACCCACATGAGATTTCCAGCTACACCAGGGATTTTCCCGAGCGCTGGTTCGAAGCCGGCGCCCGCTGGCTGTCACGCAATTCGTTCCGCCCGGCGGCCGAGACCATCGTTCCCACGCTCGGCACCCATGCCGCCGTCATGGCGGCGATCGCGGCACTGACCACGCCCGGCGACTATGTCGCCTTCGAGCACCTCACCTATTCGCAGATCGCCCGCAGCGCCGGACTGATCGGACGGCGCACGGCGCTGGTGGCATCGGACGCCGAAGGCCTCGATCCCGAGGATTTTGAGCGCGTCTGCGCGCAAAAGCACCCGAAAATGATCTTCCTGATGCCGACGGTGCAAAACCCGACGCTGGCGATCCTGTCGGTTTCGCGCCGTGAGGCGATCGCGCGCGTCGCGCGCGAGTACAATGTCATCCTGATCGAGGACGATCTCTATGGCGGCTTGACCGAAGATCCGACGCCGCTACTCGCCGAATATGCGCCCGAGCGCACCATTGTCGCCGGCGGCCTGTCGAAATCAGTCGCCGCCGGCGTTCGCGGCGGCTGGCTCTCCTGCCCGCCCGCCTATCGCCATCGCATCCGCGTCGCCCACAAGATGATGACTGGCGGCATGCCGTTCCTGCTGGCGGAGGTGAATGCCCGGCTGGTTCTGTCAGGGCAGGCTGGCGATATCCGTCGGCGCTGCATTGCCGAAATCGCCGCCCGTATCGCCATCGTGCGCGAGACTTTGACCGGCTTCGCCTTCAAGTCACACGAGAACGTGCCCTTCGTCTGGCTGACCCTGCCCGACCCCTGGCTGTCCGGCACGTTCAGGAGCGCCTGTCTCGAAAATGGCGTGCTTCTTGACGACGAGGACGAATTCAAGGCCGGGCGCTCCGAGCAGGTTTTCCACGGCGTGCGTTTCGGCGTCTCGCAACCAAGGCGGCGTGAGGAGATCGCCGGTGGCGTCGCGGTGATCCGGCGGCTGCTGGAGGAAGGCCGCGCCGGCTACGACAGGTCTTCCTGACCCGTTTACGCTCAACTGTGCTCGTGGCCCCTGATCCTGTTCAACCCTCGGCCTTGAAGTTTTTGGCTTCCTTCGCGCCCTTGTCCTTGCCGTGCTCCTCGGCCAGGTCCTTGGCCTGCTTGGGCGAAACATCGGTGGTCTCGGCAATATGCATAGCCTCCTTGTCCGAGAGGCGATTGTCTTTCTTGCCTTGCTTCGTGGCCATGTCGAAATCTCCTGATTGGTTGGAGACCTAACGGCCGGCATGCCATAGCGTTCCCCCACGGCTCACCGCTGCCATCGTCACCTTGTGGCTTTCCGGCGTTTTTCGTCAGCGGATGGGGTGTATCGCGCCAAAGCTTGCGATAAGAGGGGACTCAGAAATCCCCCTCTCCCACGGATACCAATCGCTGCCCATGACCATTTCCAATTCCGTGCCGATCACCCCGGAACTCATTGCCGCGCACGGGCTGAAGCCCGACGAATACCAGCGCATCCTCGATCTGGTCGGGCGCGAGCCGAGCTTCACCGAACTCGGCATCTTCTCGGCGATGTGGAACGAGCATTGTTCGTATAAATCCTCGAAGAAATGGCTGCGCACGCTGCCGACCACCGGGCCGCAGGTGATCCAGGGTCCCGGCGAGAATGCCGGCGTCGTCGATATCGGCGACGGTGACTGCGTGGTCTTCAAGATGGAGAGCCACAACCACCCTTCCTACATCGAGCCCTACCAGGGTGCGGCGACCGGCGTCGGCGGCATCTTGCGCGACGTCTTCACCATGGGCGCCCGGCCGATCGCGGCGATGAATGCGCTGCGCTTCGGCGCGCCGGACCATCCCAAGACCAGGCATCTGGTGTCTGGCGTGGTTTCCGGCGTTGGCGGCTACGGCAATGCTTTCGGCGTGCCGACGGTTGGCGGTGAGGTCAATTTCGACGCCCGCTACAACGGCAACATCCTGGTCAACGCCTTTGCCGCCGGTCTGGCCAAGACCGACGCGATCTTCCTGTCGGAAGCCAAGGGCGTCGGCCTGCCGGTGGTCTATCTCGGCGCCAAGACTGGCCGCGACGGCGTCGGCGGCGCCACCATGGCCTCGGCCGAGTTCGACGACAAGATCGACGAGAAGCGGCCGACCGTGCAGGTCGGCGATCCCTTCACCGAAAAATGCCTGCTCGAAGCCTGCCTCGAATTGATGGCATCGGGCGCGGTCATCGCCATCCAGGACATGGGTGCGGCCGGCCTGACCTGCTCGGCGGTCGAGATGGGCGCCAAGGGCGACCTTGGCATCGAGCTTCAGCTCGACCAGGTGCCGGTGCGCGAAGAGCGCATGAGCGCCTATGAGATGATGCTGTCGGAAAGCCAGGAGCGCATGCTGATGGTGCTACGCCCCGAAAAGGAAAAAGAAGCCGAGGCGATCTTCCACAAATGGGGCCTCGACTTCGCCATCGTCGGCAAAACCACCGACGATCTGCGCTTCCGCGTCATCCACCAGGGCGACGAGGTCGCCAATCTGCCGATCAAGGATCTTGGCGACAAGGCGCCGGAATATGACCGCCCCTGGGTCGAGCCGAAGAAGCCGGCGGCGTTGGCGGCTGGCGATGCGCCGAAGGCCGATGTCGCCGATGCGCTGCTGAAGCTGCTCGGCGGGCCGGATTTGTCCTCGCGCCGCTGGGTGTGGGAACAGTACGACACGCTGATCCAGGGCAATTCGCTGCAGCTGCCGGGGGGCGATGCCGGCGTGGTGCGCGTCGAAGGCCACCCGACCAAGGCGCTCGCCTTCTCCTCCGACGTCACGCCGCGCTACTGCGAGGCCGACCCCTATGAGGGCGGCAAGCAGGCGGTGGCCGAGTGCTGGCGCAATCTGACCGCCACCGGCGCGCTGCCGCTGGCGGCGACCGACAACCTCAATTTCGGCAATCCGGAGCGGCCCGAGATCATGGGCCAGCTTGTCGGCGCGGTGAAAGGCATTGGCGACGCCTGCCGGGCGCTCGGCTTCCCGATCGTGTCGGGCAATGTCTCGCTCTACAACGAAACCAACGGCCAGGGCATCCTGCCGACGCCGACCATTGGCGGCGTCGGGCTGATCGCCGACTGGTCGAAGATGGCGCGGATCGGCTTTGCCGCCGAGGGTCAGATGATCCTGCTGGTCGGCGCGCCGGCGACGTGGGGCAGCCATCTCGGCCAGTCCGCCTATCTGAGGGATATCCACGGCCGCACCGACGGCCCGCCGCCACCGGTCGACCTCGCGCATGAAAAGCGCGTCGGCGACCATGTGCGCGCGCTGATCGCGTCGGGCGTCGTGACAGCGGCGCACGACCTTTCCGACGGCGGCCTTGCCGTGGCGCTGGCCGAAATGGCGATGGCGTCCGGCATCGGCGCCACCATTCCGGGCCTCGCCGGCACCGACCCGATCCCCGTCTGGTTCGGCGAAGACCAGGGCCGCTACCTCCTGACGCTGTCACTCGATCCGCAAAGCAAGGAATGGGACGCCATCCGCGAGGAGCAGAGCAAGCTTGGAATTTTTGCGCCATGGATCGGCTCGACCGGCGGAAGCGAACTGAAGCTCGGCGATGCCAAAGCCATCCCGGTCAGTGAATTAACCGCCGCCCACGAAGGCTGGTTCCCTGGCTTTATGGACAAGGCCAGTTGACCAGACTGGCCGCCAGGACGCTGATCGCAGTCGTTTTCTGGCCGTCGCTGTTCTTCTTCTGGTTCCTCGGGCCGTTCGTCTTCTTCCTGCTGTCGACGACCTCGAGCGAGGTCTGTCCGCTGCTGGAAAGGCGTGAGCAGTTCTTAGAGGCGGCCAACGGCACGCTGCCGATGCTGGTCCTGCAGAACCTCATCTATGCGGTTCCGGTCATCTGCCTTGTGCTTTGGATTCGGCTTTTGCCGGACCCGGCGCGAGCAAGGCATGTCGTCACCTGCATCAAGCTTTTCATTGCTGCTGCGATCATAGGGGCGCTGTGGGAGTATGGCTCATCGCTGGCCTGCGACGGCTACGGCCAGGCGTTTTTCTCGCCGCTCTGGCGGATGACCAGCTATCTCCCCATCGTCAGCCTGGTGATCAACATTCCGCTCTATGTGCTGGTCTTCAGCCTTGGTCGGGGGTTCTCGACTCGCGACGACATCACCGAGGACGGTGTGGTCCACCCACGGCAGGATGGCCCCTAGACACTGCGTCACCGACAGGACGGCTTCAACCCGAGGCAGAAAGGCTTTAGGCTTGCGCCCGAGTCACTTCGTACAAGCTGCCTAGCCGCCGCCCAGAACAGGATTTTGCCATGGCAATGGATGCCCACGACATCGAAAAACTGATCAAGGACGGCATTCCCGACGCCAAGGTGACGATCCGCGACCTCGCCGGTGACGGCGATCACTATGCGGCCGAAGTGGTGGCCGAGAGCTTTCGGGGAAAGAGCCGCGTACAGCAGCATCAGATGGTCTATGACGCGCTGAAGGGCAATATGGGCGGCGTGCTGCATGCGCTGGCGTTGCAGACCAGCGTGCCGGACTGAAATTTCGTCGTCACCTTTTCGCCGACACTGGCGTGATCGGCTTTGCCGACACTGAGATGATCGGTCCGGCCGGGAATTTTCCGCCGACGATCATTCTCTTCCCATCCGACAGCGCCGAGACCGCACCGTCGAGGAACAGCGCGTTGCGGCATTGAAGTGCGTCGCGGAACAGCCGCGCGAAACTGCCGAAGCTCACTTCCGAGCGCGAGATCGCCAGCACGACCGTGTTTTCATCGCGCACGCCGACGCCGTTCCTGATGTAGCGGGAAGTGCCATTCGGCTCGAAGCGCGGGTGAATCTGGCCGTCGATCACCAGCATCGGGCCGGACTGCGTGGCGAAAGCGACGTCAGGCTTGGCAGCGGCATAGGCGCTGCTTTCCATGACCGCGGCCTTGCCGTCCTTGCCGACCAGGAAGACGCCGTTCGGCTTCAGGAAGAAATTGCCTTCGCCGTCGGCACTGGTGAGCGGCGACTTTTCAACGCCGTTCTCGACCAGCAGGCCGACCGGCGACAAATCCTCGTGATACATGCCGCCGTTCATGGCGAGCAGCACCGGCCTGCCCTCGCCTGCCATTGCCTTGTCGAAGGCCTCCAGCGAGCCGAAGGGCTTGCCATCGGCACCGGCGCGAAAGACAGCGAGGTTATAGCTCCGCAGGTCGACCGTGCAGACGACATAGGTCACGGCCTCGAAGGCGACATTCCGGCAAGGCGCGGGCAGTTCGCCACCGATCACCAGCGGCGGCGGCTCCGGGCTTCTCGGCCACCAGATAATGGCTATCGCCGCCAGCAGGATGGCGATCAGAAGGGCGGCGCCATATCGTCTTTTCATCATGTCCCGGAGGCTGCAATCGGCTCGGATGCTTGGCCCAAGACAGGCGATCCTTTGCGCCATTTCCGCGGCGGCGGCGCAAACATCTTGTTTCGGCCCATCTATGGGTTTATTTGATGGCTATGCTTCGAGCCTGACTCCCACAGGCGTGAAAGGATATTCCATGAGCGGCATCAACGACTACATCGACAGCGAAGTGAAGAGCAACGACGTCGTCCTTTTCATGAAGGGCACGCCCGGTTTTCCGCAGTGCGGGTTTTCCGGCCAGGTGGTGCAGATCCTCGATTACATCGGCGCCGACTATAAGGGCGTCGACGTGCTGACCTCGGCCGAACTGCGCCAGGGCATCAAGGAATATTCGAACTGGCCGACGATCCCGCAGCTCTACGTCAAGGGCGAATTCGTCGGCGGCTGCGACATCATCCGCGAAATGTTCCAGGCGGGCGAGTTGCAGACGTTGCTCGTCGAAAAGGGCGTCAGCGTCAAAGCCACCGCCTGATTCTGGTTTGAGACGGGGCAGCCCCGCCCCGAAATGCTACCTCCCCTACCTATTGGGTGAGGACGAACCGATGCGCCGGCATGCCGGCGCATATTCGTTTTGAAGATCGGACCCGCCGTGGACCAGCAGTCAGGAGCGCCGCAACAGGCAAGCAAATTGCCTATTCCGCGCTGGGAATTCATCGCGCTGTGCGCGGCACTGATGGCGTTGAACTCGCTGGCCATCGACATCATGCTGCCGGCGCTGCAGCAGATCGGGGCCACGCTTGGCGTCGAAAATGAAAACCACCGGCAATATGTAATCACCGCCTACATCCTCGGCTTCGGCGGCGGACAGCTTTTCTTCGGCCCGATCTCGGACCGGTTCGGGCGCCGCGCGCCGCTGGTCGTCGGGCTGGCGATCTACGTCGTGGCGGCTGCGGCTGCCGCCATCGCCCCGTCATTCGCCATCCTTCTCCTGTGCCGGCTGGTGCAAGGTATCGGTGCGGCCGCTACCCGCGTCATCGCGGTGTCGATCGTACGCGACACATTCGACGGCCGGCGCATGGCCGAGGTGATGTCGCTGATCTTCATGGTGTTCATGGCCATCCCGGTCATCGCTCCGGGCATCGGCCAGTTCATCATGCTGTTCGCAAGCTGGCACTGGATCTTCGTCACCATGGCAGTCGGGGCGCTGATCGTGTCGGCCTGGTCGCTGCTGCGCCTGCCGGAGACGCTGCATCCGGAATATCGCCGGCCGCTGACAGTATCGTCCGTCGTCGGCGGTTTCCGCATCGTGCTCACCAACCGCATCGCGCTCTGCTATGCCTTCGCCAGCACCTTCATCTTCGCCGCCATGTTCGGCTTCATTGCCTCGGCGCAGCAAATCTATGTCGACATTTTTCATGTCGGCGAGATGTTTCCGATCATCTTCGCGGGTGTCGCCGGCGTTCTTGCCTTTTCAAACTACCTCAACTCGCGCCTGGTCGGCCGCATCGGCATGCGCCGCCTCTCACAGAGTGCGCTGCTTCTCTTCCTGGTGATCAGCCTTGCCTGGCTCACCGTGTCACTGGAGATGACGATGCCGCTCTGGCTGTTCATCACCTTCTTCGCCAGCGCGATGATCCCGTTCGGCGCGCTCGGCGCCAACTTCAACGCGCTCGCCATGGAGCCGCTCGGTCAATTGGCTGGCACGGCATCATCCATTTTAGGCTTCATGCAGACTTTTCTCGGCGGCATTCTCGGCACACTGATCGGTCAGGCCTTCAACGGCACGGTGACGCCGCTGGCCGCCGGCTTTTGCAGCGTCTCGGTCGCGGCGCTGCTGATGATCCTCATCGCCGAGCGCGGCAAGATGTTCCAGCCGCACAACCCACCCGTTTCAGGGCACGTCACCGATCTGCATTGATTTGGCCTGCATTAATTTTGGTCTGGAGGCCGGAAGCCTGGCGGCTGAAACGCCAGAGCAGGAATTGATCCTACTCAGCCCATAGTTCGCGGCGCAACTCCTGCCAGCTTTCCCTGTCCGGCGCGACGCGGATACCGCCGTCGATGTGCGACGGCAAATAGGCGCTGCCGTCGACGCGGGCCGTATAACCGCCGGCCTCGGCATGGATCAACACGCCGACCAGATGGTCCCACGGCATCAGCTTGTTGTAGACGACGAAATGAGCGTGGCCGCTGGCCAGCAGCCGGTATTCATGCGCCGCGCAGCGATAGCCGAACTGCGACAAGGTCTTGGTCTGGTTGCGGGCCAGAAGCGAGCGTTGCGGCTCGGCCAGATATTGCCAAGAGACGGAACCGGTCATTTGCGAGACAGGGACGGCATCGGCGACATGCACCTTCTCCAGCGCGCCATGTGCATGTCGGATGTGGCTGCCGGCGCCCTTGGCGCCGATCAGCCAGTCCTTGCCGACGGGATCATGGATGATGCCGACGACGGTCTTGCCCTTGACCACGACGCTCAGCATGACGCCAAACAGCGGCACGCCGGAGGCGAAGTTGAAGGTGCCGTCGACCGGGTCGACGACGAAGGCGAGATCGGCATCGCCAAGCCCCTGGAGCAGCGCCGGATTGTCGGAACAGGCTTCCTCGCCGACGATCATCGCTGTGGGATAGCGCTCCCGCAGCCTTGCCGTGATCAACCGCTCGGCGTTGACGTCGGCCTCGGTCACCAGATCGGCGGCCGAGGTCTTCTGGCGGACGTCATCCTCGCCCAGCCGGCGAAAGCGCGGCATGATTTCAACTCTGGCAGCATCGGCAAGAAGCTCGGCCAGCCAGTCGATCGCACGGTCGTCAAAAATCATCGGAAATGTCTTGTCCCGCGGTGAGGCTGCCATTGAGGGCGGTGAAATCGAACAGCTTGCGGTCGAGCAGATGCGAGGGCCTGATGTTGGACAACGCGCGCAGCATCGTATCCTTGCGGCCCGGCATGCGCTTTTCCATATCGTCGAGCATCGCCTTCGTGGCGTTGCGCTGCAGGCCCTCCTGGCTGCCGCAGAGATCGCAGGGAATGATCGGGAATTTCATCGCGCCGGCGAATTTTTCCAGATCGATCTCGGCGCAATAGCTCAGCGGCCTCAGCACCATGACGTCACCATCGTCATTGAGCAGCTTTGGCGGCATGGCGGCAAGACGGCCGCCATGGAACAGGTTCATGAAGAAGGTTTCGAGGATGTCCTCGCGATGATGGCCGAGCACCAGTGCCGAACAGCCCTCCTCGCGGGCGATGCGGTAGAGATGGCCGCGCCGCAGTCGCGAGCACAACGAGCAATAGGTGCTGCCCGGAGGCAGCTTGTCGGTGACCACCGAATAGGTGTCCTGGTATTCGATGCGGTGGGCGATGCCATGCGCATTGAGGTAATCGGGCAAAATATGCTTCGGGAAATTCGGCTGGCCCTGGTCGAGATTGCAGGCGAGCAGCTCAACCGGCAACAGCCCGCGCCATTTGAGATCGAGCAACACGGCGAGCAGGCCGTAGGAATCCTTGCCGCCGGAGAGCGCCACCAGCCAGCGGTCGCCGGGCCGCACCATGGCGAAATCCTCGATCGCCTGGCGGGTCAGCCGCAGGAGCCGCTTGCGCAGTTTGTTGAATTCGACCGAGGACGGCACGTCGGCGAACAGCGGATGGAAGCCGCCTTCGGCATCGGCGACCGGTTCTAGCAGATCGGCGTTTGGCAACATGTTCATGGCGCGTCGGCCCAAATCCCTGTTGCGCCCGGATTAGCGCATTGGCTCGAAAATCGAAATCGGTTTTTGGTCGATGCTTCGCAAAGCGCGACGCACAAAGAAAAAGGCCGCCCCGAAAGGCGGCCTTCGATATCTGCGGCAAAGAGGCCGATCAGCGCGAATAGAATTCGACGACCAGGTTCGGTTCCATCTGCACGGCGAACGGAACGTCGGCCAGGCCCGGGATGCGCGAGAAGGTCGCGACCATCTTGTTGTGATCGGCTTCGATGTAGTCCGGCACGTCGCGTTCGGCGAGGCCGACCGATTCCAGAACGATGACCAGCTGCTTCGACTTTTCGCGCACTTCGACGACGTCGCCCGGCTTGCAACGGTACGAGCCGATGTTGACGCGCTTGCCGTTGACGTTGACGTGGCCGTGGTTGACGAACTGGCGGGCGGCGAAAATGGTCGGCACGAACTTGGAGCGGTAGACGACCGCGTCCAGACGCGACTCGAGCAGGCCGATCAGGTTCTCCGAGGTGTCGCCCTTGCGGCGATCGGCCTCTTCATAGACCTTGCGGAACTGCTTTTCGGAGACGTCACCATAGTGACCCTTCAGCTTCTGCTTGGCGCGCAGCTGCAGGCCGAAATCGGAAAGCTTGCCCTTGCGGCGCTGGCCATGCTGGCCCGGGCCGTATTCACGCTTGTTGACCGGGGACTTAGGGCGGCCCCAGATGTTTTCGCCGAGACGGCGGTCGATCTTGTACTTCGCGGATTCGCGCTTGCTCATCGCATTCCCTTTCAAAACAAACCACCCGGAACCTCATGGTCCGGATGAAGGAAACGCGCCCTCCTCTGGCCTCCGTTTTCGAGACCTGACAGGGTTTTCCACGCAATGCGATGGAAAACCCACGGGACACGTCAGTCTAGACAAGACCTAGGAAACGATAAACCTGATTTCCCGGGGCCTGCCATGCAAAAGAAACAACCGGGCATTGCGGCCCGGTGTTGGTGGGCTCGTTAAACGGAGATTCAACCGGTGTCAAGCTCGCGGCTGGCGGCGGCGGCGGCAACCATATAGCATTTCTGATGTTAAGTGCCGGACGTGGCGGGGTCGTTGCCGACGGCATTAGGAAGGGACTGGACCTAGAGGAGCCTGAAGTCGCATGAAGAAGTTCTTCCTTTCGTTGGTAAGTGCAGCCGTCCTGGCGGGATCGATGTCGATTGCCGTTCCCGAGCCGGCGATGGCCAGGCATTGGCACGGTCACCGACATTATCAGGTCTGCCGGATCGTGGTCACGAAGAAGGTCGTCTGGCGGCACGGCCACAAGAAGGTCATCCGCTACAAGGTGAAGCGCTGCTGGTGGCGCTGGTAGTTTCGGCTTCGGTTTGAAATGAAGAGCCCGCGGTCTCGGCCGCGGGCTTTTTGTTTGGACTGGCTCGGGACTCAGTCCGCCGATTTCTTCTGGGGAAGCCCCCTACGCTTGGTCTCGGCGAACTCCTCAAGCTGATTTTCGCTCATCGATTCATACATTTCGCGTGCAGCGCCTATGAGTTCGCTTTTCTTGGTTTCGCCGCGTTTGGCCGAAAGCGCGGCGCCGGCGGCCTTTTGCTGGGCTTGTGATTTTGCAGGCATATCGGTTCCTCCTTTGCTGCCAGAAGAAGAAACGTAGCGCTTCGGCGACGGTTCCTGTGGCAGTTCAACTTCCGGTCCGCGCTCGTGTCTGCCCTGCCAGCAAATCGGCCTTCCCGTGTCCGGAACGCCAGTGTAGGACGGCGCGATGAAATCGTTGAACGATCCCTCGCAAGCACTCGCTAACGGCCTCGCCAAAATCCGTACCGAGTTCCATGTGCCGGAGGGATTTGCGCCCAACGTGGTGGCCCTCGCACAGACGGCGGCCAAGCGGGTGCCCAATCAGCATGCCGACCGGACGGCGATGCCCTTCGTGACACTCGATCCGGCGACTTCCACCGATCTCGATCAGGCGTTTTCGATCGAAGCGAGCGGCAGCGACCTGCTGCTGCACTATGCCATTGCCGACGTGGCCTGGTTCGTCGATGACGGCGACGCGGTCGATCTCGAAGCCTGGGCACGGGGTGAGACCCTGTATTTGCCGGATGGCAAGGCGGGGCTCTATCCCCAGGTGCTTGCCGAGGGTGCCGCGAGCTTGCTGCCCAGCGGACCGCGTCCGGCTGTTATCTTCACGGTTCGGATCGCTGAGGACGGAGCGGTAAGACTGGACGGCGCGGAGCGGGCAATCATTCAGAGCCGCGCCAAGCTCGCCTATGACAGCGTGCGAGCCACCGACGTTCCCACAGGCTTCGCCGAAATTGCGCGGCGCATGGCGGCAGCCGAAGAGCGTCGTGGGGCTTCCCGCGTCGACCCGCCCGAGCAGGAGGTGGAACAGCTTGCCGATGGCACGTTCCAGCTTGCGTTCAGGCCGCTGCTGCAATCCGAGCAGGACAACGCCGCGCTTTCGCTGGCCGCCAACATGGCGATTGCCGACGCGATGCTGGCACACCGGACCGGGTTGTTCCGGGTGATGGCGGCGCCGGATGCCTCCAAGGTGCAGAGACTGCGCAACGCGGCACAGGCTCTCGGCCTGTCCTGGCCGGCCCCGACCAGCTTGCGCGACTATCAGCGAACCCTGGACCCCAGCAACAAGCAACAGGCAGCGCTGATGCTGGAAATCCGCCGTGCCGGTTCCGGTGCGTCCTACCAACCCTATGCGGAAGGCGTTGTCCCCTGGCACGAGGCGATGGCTGCGACCTATGCCCACGCCACCGCGCCGCTGAGGCGGCTGGCAGACCGCTACGTCGTGCGCTGCACGCTGGCAATCGCCAACGGACAGCCGGTGCCGCAGGCCGTCACAGATGCGTTCGCCAGATTGCCCAGGGTTATGGGGCGCGCGGATGCCCGCGCCTCGCAGATCAACCACGCGGCCATCGACCTTGCAGAGGCAGTCATGCTGAAGGGACGTGAGGGTGAGATGTTCAAGGCCGTCGTCACCGACGTCGCCGACCAGCGTATGCGCGTTCAGCTCTCGGACATGCCTGTCGTTGCCAATGTGAAGGCCTCCGGGTCCAGACAAGGCGATCGTCTGGCGTTAAGGCTGGTTTCGGCCGATCCGGACCAACGCAGCGTCGTCTTCGAACCTGCCTAGAGCAGTTCACCGTTTCACAGAACGGCGAACTGCTCTATTTCTTTTTTGACGCAATTCCTCAAGGGAAAGCGCTACGCGCTTTTCCCGGGAAAACCGCTTCACACTTTTCCTGGAATTGCTCTAGCGCGCGCTCAAGCCAAAACCCTGCATCAGCCGGCTGATGGCGAAATCCGCCTTTCCCGAGGTAAAGACGGCGATGTCGGGCTCGCCTTGCGGCAGCGGCCCGTCGACCGGCGGCAGCAGCGACAGGGCACGGCGGGCAATCGCCTCGGCCGGGTCTATCCAGTCCACTGGCCAGGGTGCGGTCTTGCGCATGCGGTTGGCCAGGAACGGGTAGTGCGTGCAGGCGAGCACGACGATATCGGTGCGCAGATCGTCATGCTGGATGAAGCACGGCGCGATCTCGGCGCGCACCGCCTCCTCGTCGACAAAGCCCTCGCGCATGTAGACTTCGGCCAATCCGGCCAGATTGTTGCTGCCGACCAGGCGGACATGGCATTTCTGCGCCCATTTGCTGATCAGGTCGCGCGTGTACTGGCGCTTCACCGTGCCCGGGGTCGCCAGCACCGAGACCAGCCCGGATCGGGTGCGCTCGGCAGCCGGCTTGATCGCCGGCACGGTGCCGACAAACGGATGGCCGGGGAATCTGTCGCGCAACGCATCGATCACCAGCGTCGAGGCGGTGTTGCAGGCGATAACCGAAATCGCTGGCGAAAACCGGTCCAGCAGCTTTGCGAAGAGCTCGAGGATATGGGTCTGCAGCGCCGGCTCTTCCCAGGCGCCGTAGGGGAAAGCCGCATCGTCGGCGACGTAAACAAAGCGCCGGTCGGGCATCAGCACGCGCGCTTCGCGCAATACCGTCAATCCGCCAACACCGGAATCGAACATCAGGATCGGACGGTGGCTCATTGATGTCGGACCATGAAAGGGCTGGAGATCAGAAGGGCTGGCCGGTGATGTGGCCGATGCCGTTCTATCCGCAACGATCATGGTCTTGAAGTGGCGAATTCAGCCAAGTTTTGCGCAGAGCCCGCGAAGATCGCTTTCTCGCGATTGCCCTACAGCCCGCGCTTGCCGAAGCCGGCGGGCCGAGGACGACCCTGCGGCTGCACGGACGGCACCGAACGCGTGACCGGCGTGGCGATCCGCGCAGCAGATTGTGCAGGACTGGTAGTCATCCGGCCGCTGGCCGACGGAACAGCGCCCTCGAAATCGAAAACCGATGTCAGCTCATCGATGTTAACGCCGGCCACCGGCTTTGCTACCAGGATGGTTATCCAGAGGCCAAAGATCGACAGAGCGAGCAGGTTCAGGCCGCTGGACGTGCTTTCCGGGTTGTTGAAATCCACGACCAGCAGCGTGCCGGCCTGCAGGAAGGCGTAGATGGCGCAGAACACGATGTAGGACCACAAGATCCAGGCCTTGCCGTTGGCGTCGCGGCTGCGACGCCACGCGAAGTTGCCGCGCATGACCACAGCCAGCAGGGAAACAATAAGGACCGCGCCGGCCATCCCTTGCCGCGACGGACCAGGCGCGGAGTTGATGAAGCCCTCAAAGCCCATCGTCCCCACGATGCACACCAGAGCAGCCATGGCCTCGAGGAAGGCTACCCCGAGGGAATAGAGGAAGAAGCGCATGCGGCCGATATTGGAGGTGAACATGAGCAACCCACCGTTTTCACAACAATGGATCAGCACCGGATAATATTCGGTTACGCCGGACGGTCGAAGCTTACTGATCTTAACCTTCCTGGTCTGTCTTCCGGCTTTTCGCGGCGGCCGGAAGCCGTCTTGGATCGTCTCCCGGCGAGCCATCTCCGCGCGGCATTGCCGGTGAAAACCGGTCGAGCGACGAGATGATGCCGCGCAGCACTTTCAGTTCCGGCTCGGCGAAACCGGCGCGGGTCAAGACGGCTCGCAGATTGTCGACCATTTTGGGTTTCTTCGGCGCCGGGCGGAAATAGCCGCGCGCTTCGAGCGCGCCTTCGAGATAGGCAAACAGGCCGTGCAACTCTTCCTTGCTCGCCGGCTTCATTTCAGGACTGGAGAAATTGGTCACCGTCTCGTCCTCCAGGCCCGACTTCATCCATTCATAGGACATCAAGAGCACGGCCTGGGCGATGTTCAGCGACGAGAAGCCAGGATCGACCGGGAAGGTGACGATCTCGTCGGCCAGCCCGACCTCGTCATTGTAGAGGCCGAAGCGTTCACGCCCGAACAGGATGCCGGTGCGCTGGCCGGTTATTTGGCGCGCCCTGAGCGCCCTGCCCGCCTCGACCGGCCCGCGCACGGCTTTGAAGCCGTCGCGCTCGCGCGCCGTGGTGGCAAAGACGAAATTAAGGTCGGCGACCGCGGACGCCAGGTCGCTGAACACTGTTACGGCATCGATGACATGGTCGGCGCGGCTCGCGGCAGCACGCGCCTTCTCGCTTGGCCAGCCGTCGCGCGGATTGACGAGCCTGAGTTCGGACAGGCCGAAATTGGCCATGGCGCGCGCAACCATGCCGATATTCTCGCCGAGCTGCGGCTCGACGAGAATGATCGCCGGGCCGGCGGCGGAAGTATTTTCAGGAGGTTGCGCGGCGGACATGATCTCAATGAACTGCTGTTTGCGGCATTTTCAGCGTTCCCTGCCACATCCGCCCGCCAAAATGAAGCTTTTGCAAAACACCGGGTCGCGGCACGGACGACCCGTTCAGCGCCGATCGGCGTTTGCGCGGCCAAATAGGCTTTGATATACGCTCCGCATCCCCGGCCGAAAGCCATGCGGGCAAGGCCGTTCCGTTCCCCAAAAGCGAGGCATTCTTTCCATGGCGAAGATCAAGGTGGCGAACCCGGTCGTCGAACTCGACGGCGACGAGATGACCCGCATCATCTGGCAGTTCATCAAGGACAAGCTGATCCACCCTTATCTCGACCTGAAACTCGAATATTACGACCTCGGTGTCGAACACCGCGACGCCACCAACGACCAGGTGACCATCGATTCGGCCAACGCCATCAAGAAATGGGGCGTCGGCGTGAAATGCGCGACGATCACGCCCGACGAGCAGCGCGTCGAGGAATTCAAGCTGAAGAAGATGTGGAAGTCGCCGAACGGCACCATCCGCAACATCCTCGGCGGCACCATTTTCCGCGAGCCGATCATCATGAAGAACGTGCCGCGGCTGGTGCCCGGCTGGACCAAGCCGATCATCGTCGGCCGTCACGCCTTCGGCGACCAGTACCGCGCCACCGATTTCCGCTTCCCCGGCAAGGGCAAGCTGACCATCAAGTTCGTCGGCGAGGACGGCAAGGTGATCGAGCACGACGTGTACGACGCGCCCGGCGCCGGTGTTGCCATGGCCATGTACAATCTCGACGATTCGATCCGCGAATTCGCCCGCGCCTCGCTGAATTACGGCCTGCTGCGCAATTATCCTGTCTATCTCTCAACCAAGAACACCATCCTCAAAGCCTATGACGGCCGCTTCAAGGACATCTTCCAGGAGGTCTACGAGGCCGAATTCGAGGCGGAATTCAAGTCCAAGAAGCTTTGGTACGAGCACCGGCTGATCGACGACATGGTGGCCTCCGCCCTGAAATGGTCTGGCGGCTATGTCTGGGCCTGCAAGAATTATGATGGCGACGTGCAGTCCGACACGGTGGCGCAGGGTTTTGGCTCGCTCGGCCTGATGACCTCGGTGCTGATGACGCCGGACGGCAAAACGGTGGAAGCCGAAGCCGCGCACGGCACGGTCACCCGCCACTATCGCCAGCACCAGAAGGGCGAGGAAACCTCGACCAATTCGATCGCCTCGATCTTCGCCTGGACGCGTGGCCTGGCGCACCGCGCCAAGCTCGACGACAATGCCGAACTGAAGCGGTTTGCCGACACGCTGGAGAAGGTCTGCATCCAGACGGTCGAAAGCGGCTTCATGACCAAGGATCTGTCGCTGTTGATCGGCCCTGACCAGCCCTGGCTCTCGACCACCGGCTTCCTCGACAAGATCGACGAGAATCTGCAGAAGGCGATGGCGTAAGCCGACAACGAAGGCTCCGAGAGGAGCCTTCGTTTTTTGGGCCAGCGATGCGAGCAGGAGCGAGGGCTGATCGATGACCAAGCCGATCCTCTACGGCGCTGATTACAGCGTCTATGTCCGCATTGCGCGGATGGCGCTTGCGGAAAAGGGCGTCGGCTATGAGTTGGTGCCTCTCGACATCTTCGCGGCCGAGGGCATCCCGGCCTGGTATCTGGAGCATCACCCGTTCGGCCGCATTCCGGCTTTCGAGCATGATGGCTTTCGCCTGTTCGAAACCAGTGCGATCGCGCGCTATGTCGATGAGGCGTTCGACGGCCCGGCGCTGCAGCCGAAAGACCCGCACGGCCGCGCACGGATGAACCAGATTATCGGCATGCTCGACGCTTACGGCTATCGCGCCATGGTCTGGGATGTCGCCGTCGAGCGGCTGGAGAAGGAAGCGCCCGACGAGGCGCTGATCGCCAACGGGCTGCGCCAGGCCGAAGCGGTGCTCAGGGTGCTTACCTCCCTCAAAGCGCCCGGGCCGTGGTTGCTCGGCGATCAGCTGACGCTCGCCGACCTGCACGCGGCATCCATCATCGCCTATTTCCTCAAGGTCCCCGAGGGGCAAAAGCTGCTTGCTGCGTTCGCCGACATCCGGGCCTGGTGGGACCGCATCGCAAAACGTCCGAGCATGGCGGCAGGCTGACATGGGGTTGAGGGGCGCCCATGGCTGAGCTTTCTCGCCAGGACGCGCTCACCATTGCCAGAATAGTCAGGGTCAACCACGCCGGCGAGTTCGGTGCGATCAGGATCTATTCGGCGCAGATTCTTGTCGCCAGGCGCTTTTGGCCGGATTGCGTGCCATCCTTGTCGGAGATGCTTGGGCACGAGCGCATTCATTGCGCTGCCTTCCGCGCCGCCATGCCGGCGCGGCAGTCGCGACCGTGCCGGGTGATGCAATTCTGGAGCTGGGGAGGCTGGTTTCTGGGCTTTGTAACCGCCCTGCTCGGCCCGCAAGGCATCTGGGCCTGCACAGCGGCCGTCGAAGCCGCTGTTCACCGGCATCTCGACGATCAGCTTTTCTTTCTGGCCAACCGCGACCGCGACTTGCACGGCATCATCCTGGCAATCCGCGAGGAAGAGCTCGCGCATCTCCATCACGCCGAAGAGCAGCTGAAATCGCCCAGCCCGGCGCTGAACTTTTTACGGTCGCTGATTTCGGTCGCCACCGACGCCCTGATCTGGCTGTCCACCTGGGGCGATTCCAGCAGAATGACGCGCGCGCTGAAGGCGGCGAAGCTGACCTAGGTCTAAAGGGCGATTTCCGGCCGGGTGACCATCAGCCAGAGAATGGCGAGCACGGCGCCAAATGCCGGAAAGCCGCAGAGAAACCAGGTGCGAAACAGGCGCTTTTCCTCAGGCGGCAGCGGCGCGTTTTCGCTGGCCGCCTGCCGCGCCAGGTTGCGGATGCGTATCTGGATCCAGACCACCGGCAGCCAGAACAGGCCGGTCACGACATAAAGCAGCAAGGACAGCACGATCCAGCCTTCCGACAGCGGCCAGCCCACGGCTTGCGCCAGCAGCACGCCCGTGATCGGCTGCACGATGACGGCGGTCGCGGTGAAGATCATATCGGCGATGACGACCGTACCGGCGACATGGGCAACGAGTTCGGCGCGGCCGGTGCGCTGCGCCATCAGCATGAAGAAGGCGATGCCGGCGCCAGTACCGAACAACACCGTGGCGCCGATGATGTGCGCCCAGCGCAGGAGGTCGGCCCAGAGGTTCATCGGTCCTCCAAGATCGCAAGCGCCACCAGGGCAAGGCAAAGCGCGGGTACCGCCTTTACCATTGCCCCAAGAGGGTCGAGCCACAGATCGGGCGCAAGTACGGTTGCGGCGCTGAGATAGACCAAGGTGATCGCAATCATCCCCAGCAGCGCAAGGCGCGCGAAGGACCGCACGAGAACAGCGGCGCCGACAACGATGTCGGCGACGCTTCCGACGAGAACCATTCCGAGCGCGAGCGCCGGTGACAGGCCATGCGAGACCAGAATTTCGGCCGCCGCATCCTGCCTGATAAAGCCGACGATGCCGGACACCAGCCAGAAGAGGGAGAGCACGCCGAATACGAGCGGTTTCAGCAGCCACAGGCGCGCGAACCAGCGCTCCTGGACATGGGCCGGCATTGCGGCCAGCGTTGCTTCAAGCGGCTGCAATCTATGATCGGAAATCTCATTCCAGGATTTGGCGTTGCCGGTCACGCCGCGCGCCAATGCGGCAAGGGCAGCGCTACGCAAAGGCGATCGCCAGCCAAGCAGGCCGAGGCCGTCGGCAACAACAGCAGCAAGCCGGCCAAGAAAGGCCGGCATCGGCACAATGCGAGCCGGCGACAGGCCAAGCCATGCGCGGAAGGCAACCAACACATCAGCGAGCGAGCGGGCCTCGGCTTCGACGAGATCGACGGAAAGACGCAGCGGCAGGGATCCGACAACCGCGCGAGAGACCGCCTCAGCGACGTCGGTGACGGCCACGGTCTGGATCGGCTGGCGCGCCATGACGGCAGGGATGAAACCGGGAAAGGCGGCAAGGGCTCGCAGAAGTGCCGTGCCGCCATAGGCGGCGGGCGCGATCACCAGGCCCGGCCGCAGGATCGTCCATTCCAGCGAGCAGTTTGCGACAGCCTTGTCGCCTTCACCCTTGGTGCTGAAAAAAGCATCTGAAGAGGCAGGATCGGCGCCGATCGCGGATATCTGCACAAAGCGGCTGATACCGGCCTGTTCGCAGGCCGCCACCAGTGCCACGACCGAGCCGCGGTGGATGGCGTCGAGGCGGTCGCGCGGGCCGTCCTGTAGGGCGCCGGCCGCATTGACGACCGCATCCATGCCGGCGACCAGCGGCAGCCAATCTTCAGCGGCAAGCAGCCGCGCCATGTCGGCCGCGACCCAACGCACCGCCGGCCAACGCCGTTCGGCATCTCTGACATCGCGGCCAAGGCCGGTCACTTGATGCCCGTCGCCAAGCAGGCGACCGACGACGGCTTCACCGATCAGTCCGTAGCCGCCAAGGACAAGCACCTTCTTGCCGGGACTATCGGGCATGGGGTGGCTTTCAGGCTGCCTCCAGCGCCGCCCTGACGGCTGCGATCGCATCATTGGCCTTCGATGCGTCCGGACCACCGGCTTGCGCCATGTCGGGCCGTCCGCCGCCGCCCTGCCCGCCGAGCGCTGCGGAGGCCACGCGCACCAGATCGACGGCGCTGAAGCGACCGACGAGGTCGTCGGTGACGGCGACCACGACGCTCGCCTTGTTGTCCTCACCGGCGCCGACGAAGACGACAACGCCCGAGCCGAGCGAAGTCTTGCCGGCATCGGCCAGCGGCTTCAAATCCCTAGGCGAGACGCCGGAGACCGCCTTGCCGAGGAAGCCGACGCCGGCGACCGTCTCGTTGGTGGCTGGAGCATCGGCTGCCGAGCCGCCACCCAGCGCCAATTTCTTGCGCGCTTCGCTCAGTTCCTTCTCGAGCTTCTTGCGCTCATCGAGCAGCGTCTCGACGCGCGCCGGCACGTCGGCCGGCGAGATCTTCAGCACGGCCGCCGTTGCCTTCAGGCGCCTGTCCTGCTCGTCGAGATGTTTACGCGCGGCTTCGCCGGTCAGCGCCTCGATGCGACGAACGCCGGCAGCGACCGCGCTGTCGGAGACGACACGCACCAGACCGATATCGCCGGTTGCCCGGACATGGGTGCCACCGCAGAGCTCGACAGAATAGGGCCGGTTGGCCTTGGCGCCATGCACGCTGGTGCCCATCGACACAACGCGCACCTCGTCGCCGTATTTTTCGCCGAACAGCGCCATGGCGCCCTCGGCAATGGCATCGTCGACCGACATCAGGCGCGTCGTCACCGGGCTGTTCTGAACGACGATTTCATTGGCCATGCGCTCGACCTCTTCGAGGTCTTCCGCCGAGATCGGCTTGTTGTGCGAGATGTCGAAGCGCAGCCGCTCCGGCGCCACCAGCGAGCCTTTCTGCGCGACGTGCGTGCCCAGCACCTCGCGCAGCGCCTCGTGGATCAGATGCGTCGCCGAATGGTTGGCGCGCAGCCGGGTGCGCCGTGCATGGTCGACCTTCAGTTCGACGGCCGCACCGGTCTTGGCCGTACCGCTCGCCACTTTGCCGAGATGCACGAACAGGCCGTCGGCCTTTTTCTGTGTATCCGAAACCTCGATCGAAAAACCTTCGCCGGAGATGATGCCGGTGTCGCCCATCTGGCCGCCGGACTCGCCATAGAACGGCGTCTGGTTGACGACCACAGCCACGACGTCGCCCTTGGCGGCGCTGTCGATGGTCTTGCCGTCCTTGACCAGCGCCTGGATGAGGCCTTCCGCAGCTTCAGTCTCGTAGCCGAGGAACTCGGTGGCGCCAGCCTTTTCGCGCACCGAAAACCAGATCGTCTCGGTGGCCGCATCGCCCGAGCCGGCCCAATGCTTGCGCGCCTCGGCCTTCTGCAGCTCCATCGCATGGGTAAAGCCGGCAAGATCGACCGAGATGCTGCGCTGGCGCAGCGCATCCTGCGTCAAATCGAGCGGGAAGCCGTAAGTGTCGTAGAGTTTGAACGCCGTCTCGCCATCCAGCATGTCGCCGGCGTGCAGCGTATCGGTCGCCTCCGAGAGCAGGCCGAGGCCACGCACCAGCGTCTTGCGGAACCTCGTCTCCTCGAGCTTCAGCGTCTCGGTGATCAGCTGTTCGCCGCGCAGCAGCTCGGGATAGGCCTGGCCCATCTCGCGCACCAGCGCCGGCACCAGTTTCCACATCAGCGGCTCTTTGGCGCCGAGCAGCTGCGCATGGCGCATGGCGCGGCGCATGATGCGGCGCAGCACATAGCCGCGGCCCTCATTGGAAGGCAGCACGCCGTCGGCCACCAGGAAGGAGGACGAGCGCAGATGGTCGGCAATGACGCGGAAGGACGCGACCGTCTCCTTGTCGGGGCCCTGCCCAAGCGCAGACGACGCGGCGTCGATCAGGTGGCGGAACAGATCGGTCTCGAAGACGCTTTCCACCCCTTGCAGGATGGACGCCATGCGCTCCAGGCCCATGCCGGTGTCGATCGACGGCCGCGGCAGGTCGATGCGTTCTTCCTTGGTGACCTGCTCATACTGCATGAACACCAGGTTCCAGAATTCGAGGAAGCGATCGCCATCCTCCTCCGGGCTGCCCGGAGGGCCGCCCCAGATGTGCTCGCCGCGGTCGATGAAGATTTCCGAGCACGGGCCGCACGGTCCGGTGTCGCCCATCGCCCAGAAATTATCCGAGGTCGGGATGCGGATGATGCGGTCGTCGGAGAAACCGGCGATCTTCCTCCAGAAGCCGGCCGCCTCGTCATCGGTGTGATAGACGGTGACCAGCAGCTTGTCCTTGTTCAGCCCGAGCTCCTTGGTGATCAGGTTCCAGGCAAGCTCGATGGCGCGCTCCTTGAAATAGTCGCCGAAGGAGAAGTTGCCGAGCATCTCGAAAAAGGTCAGGTGCCGCGCGGTGTAGCCGACATTGTCGAGGTCGTTGTGCTTGCCGCCGGCGCGCACGCTCTTCTGCGCGGTCGTGGCGCGCGAATAGGGCCGCTTCTCCAGGCCGGTGAAGACGTTCTTGAACTGCACCATGCCGGCATTGGTGAACATCAGCGTCGGGTCGTTGCGCGGCACCAGCGGGCTCGAGGCCACGACCTCGTGGCCCTCCTTGCGGAAATAGTCGAGAAATGTCGACCGAATCTCGTTCACGCCACTCATGACTGCTGCCTTTTCGCGAAAACCGCCGGCGCGGCCGGCGGCAAATGGACGTTGCCCATTGGAAGATGGACTTGGCCTTTTAGCGGTCGCACCGCACCCTGTCCAGAAACACGGAATTGGGCCAATCCGTGCATTCGCCGGTCTTCCAAAAACGAAAACCGCCGGCGCGAAGGCCGGCGGTTTGGAACGCAAAACTAAAGAACTCGGTTACATAAGCATCAGATAATAGACTGGATTTATGGCCGAACTCTGACCATTGCCCTACATCGCGCCGGATTCTTCCTCGAAACCGTCGTCTTCGCCGCGCTCGGGGCCACCATTTTCGAGGAACTTCTCGGCGATCAGCCCGGCATTCTGCCGCAGCGCCAGTTCGATCTCGCGCGCCGTGTCGGGGTTGTCGCGCAGGAACAATTTGGCGTTCTCGCGGCCCTGGCCGAGGCGCTGCGAATTGTAGGAGAACCAGGCGCCTGACTTTTCGACCACGCCGGCCTTGACGCCGAGGTCGACCAGCTCGCCGGTCTTGGACACGCCCTCGCCATACATGATGTCGAACTCGACCACCTTGAAGGGCGGCGCCAGCTTGTTCTTGACCACCTTGACGCGGGTCTGGTTGCCGACGACCTCGTCGCGGTCCTTGACCGAGCCGATGCGGCGGATGTCSAGGCGCACSGARGCGTAGAAYTTCAGCGCGTTGCCGCCGGTCGTGGTCTCGGGCGAACCGAACATGACGCCGATCTTCATACGGATCTGGTTGATGAAGATGACCATGGTGTTGGAGCGCGAGATCGAGGCGGTCAGCTTGCGCAGCGCCTGGCTCATCAGACGCGCCTGCAGGCCGGGCAGCGAATCGCCCATCTCGCCCTCGATTTCGGCGCGTGGCGTCAGCGCCGCGACCGAATCGACCACCAGCACGTCGATGGCGCCGGAGCGCACCAGCGTGTCGCAGATCTCCAGTGCCTGCTCGCCGGTGTCGGGCTGCGAGATCAGCAGGTTTTCGAGATCAACACCTAGCTTGCGGGCATAGACCGGATCGAGCGCGTGCTCGGCATCGACGAAGGCGCAGATGCCGCCCTTCTTCTGGGCTTCGGCCACCGTGTGCAGCGCCAGCGTCGTCTTGCCCGAGCTTTCCGGCCCGTATATCTCGACGATGCGGCCGCGCGGCAGGCCGCCGACGCCAAGCGCGATGTCGAGGCCAAGCGATCCGGTCGGCACGGTTTCGATCTCGACGACCTGCTCATTGGCACCCAGCCGCATGATCGAGCCCTTGCCGAAGGCACGCTCGATTTGCGACAGCGCCGCGTCCAGAGCCTTTGATTTGTCCACCGCTTTGTCCTCTACAAGCCGCAAAGAATTCTGAGCCATGATACATCACCCCTTGGTCGTCAATGAAGGCCGGACAATCCGTAATCCCTGCCCCAGTTTGTACCTTTTTTGTTCTCGTTTGGCAAGGGGGATCAAATATCTGAAAAACAATCAGTATCCGGATTTGTTCTTTTTTTGTCTCAGGGCTCTGTTTCCGGATGCATCCGACATTGGGCCAGCCGGTCCGGCTGTTTCGATCAACCCGAATCGCTGGCTTGCCTGCGAAGCTCCGCCGCACAGCCTAGGGCAGTTCACCGTTTCATGGAAACGGCGACTTGCCCTAGCTTCTTGCTTTGACGCAATTCCCAAGGGAAAGCGCTGCGCGCTTTTCTTGGAATTGCTCTGGCGCTTGTGCGGCAGGAAGAACAAAGGTCATATCGCCGGCATGGTGAAATCTGCAAAAATCCTCGCCGTGGGCGGCGCCCATATCGACCGGCGCGGCCAGGTGTCCGGCGCTTACGTGCCTGCTGCTTCCAACCCCGGCACGATGCGCGAGGATGTCGGCGGCGGCGTCTTCAACGCGCTGCGCAGCCTCGTGCGACGCGGCGTCTCGGCCTCGCTGCTATCGGTACGCGGCGGCGATGCCTCGGCCGACACGGTGTCGCGCGCCATCGCTGAAGCCGGCATTGCCGATCTCTCGGCGGTTTTCCTCGACCGCACGACGCCGAGCTACACCGCGCTGATCGACCGCGACGGCGAGTTGATCACCGGCTTTGCCGACATGGCGCTCTACGACCTCGCCTTCCCCAAGCAGATCCGCCGCTCCAAGGTGCGCGAGGTGGTCGCCGGGGCCGACGCGGTGCTGTGCGACGCCAATCTGCCGTCATCGGCGCTGGAGCGGCTGGTGGGCCTTGCCGCCGACAAGCCGGTCTACGCCATTGCCATTTCGCCGGCCAAGGTGGTGCGGCTGATCCCGGTGCTGAAGGAGCTCGCGCAGGTCTTCATGAACCGGCGCGAGGCCATGGTGCTGGCCGGCGTCGGCGCGAATGCCACCGAGCGCGAGACCGTCGACGGCCTGCGCTGTAGCGGCCTCGGGAGTGGCGTGGTGACGGCGGGCGACGGCCCGGTGCTGGGCTTCGACGAAGCCGGCGCCTTCTCGATCCTGCCGCCGGCGCCCAGAAAAATTGCCGACGTCACCGGCGCCGGCGACGCGCTGGCTGGGGCTACCATCGCTGCCCTGCTGCGCGGCCTGCCCCTGCGCCAGGCCGTGCGCGAAGGCGTTGCCGCGGCGACGCTTGCCATCGAAAGCGCGGACGCGGTCCCCGCTTTTACGGCCGCGACCTTCGCCGAGGCGCTGGCCCTTGTGCCCGACGCGCAGGAAATGGCATGAGGGCGGCGAATTGCCATTGTCGGAGCGCGCCGTCCAAGGGGACGCGCGGCACTTCGGACCGGAGACCGTCATGACCCCGCAAAGCGCCCGCCCCTTCATCGACATCCACAAGCCGGTGGCCGAAGCACTTGCAGCCGGCCGGCCGGTGGTGGCGCTGGAAAGCACCATCATCACCCATGGCATGCCCTACCCCGACAATGGCGCCATGGCGGCCAATGTCGAGAAGATCATTTTGGACAATGGCGCGGTGCCGGCAACGATCGCCGTGGTTGCCGGCCGCATCAAGATCGGCCTGTCAGACGGCGAGCGCGAGTCGCTGGCGATGACCGGCGACGCCATGAAGCTGTCGCGCGCCGATCTCGGCTTTGCGGTGGCGCAAGGCCGCACCGGCGGCACCACGGTCGCCGCCACCATGATCGCGGCCGACATGGTCGGGATAAAGGTGTTCGCCACTGGCGGCATCGGCGGCGTGCACAAGGGTGCCGAAAAAAGCTTCGACATCTCGGCCGACCTCGACGAGCTGGCGCGCACGCCGGTCATCGTCGTCTCGGCCGGCGCCAAGGCGATCCTCGATATCGAAAAGACGCTGGAAGTGCTGGAAACGCGCGGCGTGCCGGTCATCGGCCATGGCTGCGAAACCATGCCGGCCTTCTGGTCGCGGCAATCGCGGTTTCGCGCCCCGCTGACCCTGCACACTCCGGAAGAGATCGCACATTTCTACAAGACCAGGGCTGCGCTGGGCCTGGGTGGAGGCATGCTGATCGCCAACCCGGTGCCGCAGGATGACGAAATCCCGGCCGACGAGATGACCGGCTACATCGAGGCCGCGCAGAAGGCTGCGGAGGTGCAGAATGTGACCGGCAAGGCGGTGACGCCGTTCCTGTTGGGAAAGATTCTCGAACTCACCGGCGGCCGGAGTTTGAAGACCAACATCGCGCTGGTGGAAAACAATGCGCGGCTGGCGGCGAAGGTCGCGAAGGCGCTGTAAGTTCACGCGGCGAAGGCCCCCTCATCCGGATTGCCAAGACCGAATTGCAAGAACAATTCGGGGCAATCCGACCTCTCCCCAAGGGGGAGAGGAGCGTGCCGGCGCCGACGCCAACCTCTTCTCCCCAGCGGAGAAAAGGTGGCCGCGAAGCGCCGGATGAGGGGGGCGGCCTCGCGGTAGCGGGGAACCTATTTCCCCACCGCCGTCCCGCCTGATACGCCCGGCGCGCCCTCCATCAGACGGATTCAGCAGTCAGTAGAGGCAGTTGGTTCACGGTCTCAGCAGGATCGAGCCGACGGTCGCGCCCATCTCGAGCTGCGCTTGGGCCATGGCCGCTTCGACGAGCGGGAACTCGATGCCGATCTTGATCTTCAGCCCTCGTCCAAGCTCCTCGAATAGGCCCGTCGTGGCGAGAGCGTAGGATTTAGGGTCGTTGGCATAGGCAAACGAACTGGGCCGTGCAATCGACAATGACCGTCGGGGGCCTAACTCGCCAAGTGCGATCGCGGGCAGCGTTCCGCTGGCCTGGCCGACGCTCGCGATCATTCCGAAAGACTTCATGGCATCGAGAGTGCGTGTCAGCGTTTCGCCGCCCACGCCATCGTAGGCCACATCGACGCCGGCGCCGTCGGTCAGACGCCGCACCTGGGCGACGAAATCGGTTTCGCGATAAAGGAGCGCGTGATCGAGACCATGGCTCACCGCGAGTTCGGCCTTTTCGCGCGAGCCGACCGTGCCGATCACTGTTGCGCCGAGACGCTTCGCCCATTGAGTCAGAATCAATCCCAATCCACCTGCGGCGGCATGCACCAGCACCACCATACCCGGCCGCACCGGGCAAACGCGATAGAGCAACATGTGTGCGGTCACGCCGCGCAACATGGCCGCCGCCGCGATATGGTCGTCGATGCCGTCGGGAATGCGCACCAGCCTGTTCGCTGGCAAGTTGCGGGCCTCCGCATAGCCGCCCAGCGGCAGGCCTGCATAAGCGACACGATCTCCCTTGCGAAGCATCTTCACATCGGTCCCGACGGCTTCCACAACGCCGGCGCCCTCCACGCCGAGAACGACGGGCATGGCAGGCACGGGGTAGAGGCCCATGCGCTGGTAGATGTCGACGAAGTTGACGCCGATCGCGGTCTGGCGCAGCCGAACCTCGCCCGCAGATGGTGGCGGAAGGTCCGCGCGTAGCGGCTTGAGAACCTCGACGCCGCCGATGGCGGTCATGGCAATGCTGAGGGTCATGATTGATCTCCTGTAAGGTGACCCATTAGGCGCGCTGTCTCTCCGCCCGAAAATTCCTTATCCGTGCACAGATTCTGTGCAAAAATTCGCATATGGATTGGGACGACCTTCGCTTCTTTGCCGAGCTGGTGCGCCACGGCAATCTTTCGGCGACCGCCCGCCGGCTTCGCATCGACCACTCGACAGTTGCAAGGCGGATCGACAGCCTTGAGCGGGCGCTCAACATGAAGCTGTTCGATCGCCTGCCACGCGGTTATGTGCTGACCTTGGAAGGCGAGCGCATTGCCGAGCGCGTGGGCGTGCTCGAAGAGGCCGTTTTCTCAATTCAGCGCCTTCAAGGTGGCGAAGCAGCGATCGAAGGTCGGGTGAGGATCAGTGCACCGCCTGCCTTCGCCAGCCTCTGGCTGGTCCCGCGGCTTGCCACCCTGATGAGGGATCATCCAGGTCTTGTCCTCGACGTGATCGGTGCCACCGCCGCCGCAAGCCTGGCGCGGCGTGAGGCCGACATCGCGTTGCGGCTCTCACGGCCAACGAACGGGGCCTTGAAGGCACGAAAATTGGGACGTCTGCGTTATGGAATCTATGGTGCGTGCACCTATCTGGACGAGGTCGTTGAGGAGGATCGGGTCTTCCTCGCCTATGATGAAGCGCTTGAAGCCTCGCCGCAGCAGCGCTGGCTGCGCAAAATCACGCAAGGGCGACCGGTTGGAATGCTAACCAACGATCTGGTGTCGTTGATTTCGGCCACCCGGGCCGGGATGGGGCTGGCGGCGCTGCCCCATCTGCTGGTTGAGGAGGCAAAAGATCTGCGTTGCGTGGCCGAGAGCGAGGAAGCCACACGCGAAATGTGGCTCATCTATCATCCCGACATCGGCCGTTCCGCCCGCATTCGTGTCGTCATTGACCATCTCATAGCCATCACCCAGTGTCTGCGGTGATCTGGCAGACTTCGCAGGCGGCTCGCGAGTTTCCGGTTGGCTAGCTAGTTTCCGTCCAAAAACGTCTCTTTTTGCGAGTAATTGCAAGCACTTGTCGAACGTCGAGAGAGACCGGTAAGGGACGAAGGGGATGTAACACGCTGGTATCGGCGGAAAGGCGTTGTTGACGCGCCAGTCTGGGCCCTACTTGCCAGCCCGCCTTCCCGCCTCGTAGGCCCGCCGTGCCCAGACCGCCATCTCGTCGGGATCGTCGAAAGCGCTGTCCGGAATGCTCCAGTAGGGCATGGCGACCAGCTTGCCGTGCCGCGATCCGGTATAGGTCCATTGCTGGCAGCCGGCGGCTTCGAAATCGGGCGCGCTTTCTCCATCGACCTTTAGCTTCAACTCGCCACGCAGCACGATGGCGACGATGACGCCGTCGCAATAGATGCCCTTGCCGCCGAACAGTTTTCGGATACTGACCGGGCCCAGGCTTTCGAAAAGTTCTTCTATGCGTTCATTATCCATGCCGCGATCATGTCACCGGGATTTGGCCTTGTCATCGCCGCAACCAAAACCATGCTGACAGGTTGAGAACCAATTCGTTGGAGTTTTGCCGTGCCACTTCTGCTCAAAGGATCCTGCCGCTGTGATGCCGTCCACTTCGAGGTGGAGAGCCACACGCCGGTGCCGTTCATGCTGTGCTACTGCTCGATCTGCCGCAAGCAGCAGGGCGGCGGCGGCTTCGCCATCAATCTCGGCGCCGACTACAAGACGCTGAAGGTCAAGGGTAAGCGCAGCCTCGGCGTGTACCGGGCCGAGATCGAGGACGACGAGCATCCGCTGTGCGAGGTGTCGTCGGGCGAGCGCAATTTCTGCAAGAAATGCGGCTCGGCGCTGTGGCTCTACGACCCGACATGGCCGAATCTGGTGCACCCCTTCGCCTCGGCGATCGACAGCGAGCTGCCGACGCCGCCGGAAAAGGTGCATCTGATGCTGAAATACAAGGCGAGCTGGGTCGAGCCAGTGATCGGCAGACAAGATAAGGTCTTCGACGTCTATCCCGAGGAATCGATCGCCGACTGGCACAAGCGGACGGGGATGTGGGTGAAGTAGCCTTCTTCTCCCCGTGAACGGGGCGAAGGAAGAGGCCTCAAGCCGACTCGCGCGCTTCAGCCAGCGCCTTCAAATCCGCCGGCTTCAGCTCGACCGATTCGCCGCAGCCGCAGGCCGAGCTCTGGTTCGGGTTGTGGAAGGTGAAGCCTGTGCGCAGCGTCGTCTGCTCGAAATCCATCTCGGTGCCGAACAGGAAAAGCGCAGCTTCCGGCGCCACATAGACATGGGCGCCGTCGCGCTCGATATGGTCGTCCTTGGTGTTAGGCTCGGTCACCAGGTCGACTGTGTATTCCATGCCGGCGCAGCCGCCCTTCTTGATGCCGAGGCGAATGCCATGCGCGTTGTCGCGGGTGGCGACGATCTCGCGCACCCGGTCGGCGGCCTTTTCGGTCATCGTGATGACGGCGAAGCGTCCCATTCTTTTTCCTCTTCCATTCCATGCAGGTTCAAGGCCTGCCGAATGATTCCTCACCTAAAATGGTGAAGTTTTACCACTGGCGCAAGTACGCCAGCCTCTACTAGCCTAGTACCAACCCACTGCCACCTGCGCCTCTTCCGACATGCGGTCGGGGGACCAAGGCGGGTCGAAGGTCATGTTGACCTCGACGCCGGACACGCCTTCGACGGCGCCGACAGCGTTTTCCACCCAGCCCGGCATTTCGCCGGCAACCGGGCAGCCGGGCGCGGTCAGCGTCATGTCGATCTTGACCGAGCGATCGTCCTCGATGTCGATCTTGTAGATCAGGCCGAGTTCATAAATGTCGGCCGGGATTTCCGGGTCGTAGACCGTCTTCAGCGCCGAGACGATGTCGTCGGTCAGCCGCGCCAGTTCGTCGGTGGGAATGGCCGAGGCGGAAACCAGCGGGTTGATGGCTGCTTCCGGCGCGGTCTCGGTAGTGTGGCTCGCATCATCCATGGTCATCATCCAAAGAACTTGCGCGCTTTCTCAAGCGCTTCGGCCAAAGCATCGACTTCGGCCCTGGTATTATACATGCCGAACGACGCCCTGCATGTGGAGGTTACGCCAAAGCGTTTCAACAGCGGCTGGGCGCAATGGGTGCCGGCGCGCACCGCCACGCCTTGCCTGTCTATCACCATCGATACGTCATGGGCGTGAATACCCTGCAATTCGAACGAGATGATGGCGCCCTTACCCGGCGCATCGCCGAAGATGCGCAGCGAGTTGATCGCTCTGAGACGCTCGTGCGCGTAGGTCTTGAGATCGGCTTCGTGGGCGGCGATGCGCTCGCGGCCGATTTTTTCCATGTATTCGAGTGCCGCACCCAAGCCGATCGCCTGGACGATCGGCGGTGTGCCGGCCTCGAAGCGATGCGGCGGCTCGTTGTAGGTGACGATGTCTTCCGTCACCTCCTCGATCATCTCGCCGCCGCCCATGAAGGGCCGCATGCCCGAGAGAATGTCCTTCTTGCCGTAGAGCACGCCGATGCCGGAGGGCCCGTAGACCTTGTGGCCGGTGAAGACGAAAAAGTCGCAGTCGAGGTCCTGGACGTCGATCGGCATATGCACCGCGCTCTGGCTGCCGTCGACGAGTACGGGAATGCCGCGAGCATGGGCGATACGGACAATCTCCTTGATCGGCGTCACCGTGCCCAGCGCGTTCGACATCTGCGTGATGGCGACCAGCTTGGTCCGGTCGGTCAGCCGCTTTTCGAATTCCTCGATGTGGAAGACGCCGAGATCGTCGACCGGCACCCAGACCAGCTTGGCGCCCTGGCGTTCGCGGATGAAATGCCACGGCACGATGTTGGAGTGGTGCTCCATGATCGACAGCACGATCTCGTCGCCCTCGCCGATATTGGGCACGCCATAGCCGTAGGCTACAGTGTTGATTGCCGCAGTCGTGTTGGAGGTGAAGACGATGTTGTCGGTGCTTGGCGCGTTGAGGAAGCGGCGCACCGTCTCACGCGCCTTCTCATAGGCATCAGTCGCGGCATTGGACAGGAAATGCAGGCCACGATGGACGTTGGCGTATTCCTTGGAATAGGCGTGCTGGATGGTATCCAGCACCACCTGCGGCTTCTGTGCCGAGGCGCCATTGTCGAGATAGACGAGCGGTTTGCCGTAGACTTCGCGCGACAGGATCGGGAAGTCGCGGCGGATCGCCTCGACGTCATAGGGGGTGTTTTCGACTTTCTGGTCCATTACAAAGTCCTAGCCGGCCAAGGCCGCGATCCTTCCAACACCCCTCAACCGTCTCGGCGCTACGCGCCGATCCACCTTCTCCCACAAGGGGAGAAGGTTGGGCGCTTACCCATGCGCAACAAACCAATCATCGAGCCGTGTCTCCAGGGCCTCGACTATGGTTTCGTCGTCCAGTTCCTCGATCACTTCGGCCACAAACGCCTTGACCAGCAGGCCGCGGGCGCTCTTCTCGTCGATGCCGCGCGCCATCAGGTAGAACAGATGGTTGTGGTCGATCTCGGTAACGGTCGCGCCGTGGCCGCAGATGACGTCGTCGGCAAAGATTTCCAGCTCCGGCTTGGTCGAGAACTCACCATCATCGGACAGAAGCAGCGTGTTGCAGGCCATCTTGGCGTTGGTCTTCTGCGCATACTGATGGACGTTGATGCGGCCCTGGAAGACGCCACGCGCCTTGCCGGTCACGACATTGCGGATCACTTCCGTAGAAGTCGTGTGCGGCACGGCATGGTCGAGCACCATGGTGACGTCGGTGTGGGTGTCGCCGGCCAGCAGGTTGATGCCGCGCAATTTGAAGTCGGCACCTTCGCCCGTCGTTCTGACCACGATCTCCTGGCGCACAAGCTTGCCGCCGGCATTCATGAAGAACACGGTCAGCTTCGAATTCTTGCCGAGATGTGCCTTGAACTGGGCAAGATGCGTGGCCGTTTCCGGCTGTTCCTGCACGATCAGCCAGGTCACATCAGCACCCTCGCCCAGAACGAGCTGGCTGACCGAGCTGGCAAGTGCCGCGCCCTCGCCGGCCTGACGCTCGACGATAGCGGCTTTGGCACCAGCGCCGACACGCACGGGAAAGCGCACATGCGCCTGGCCACCGGCCTGCAAATTCTGCAGTTCGATCGGCTTTTCCAGTGCTGCGCCATCGGCGATGTCGACGAAATAGCCGTCGGCGACGAAGGCTGTGTTCAGCGCGCCGATGGCGTCATCGCTGCCATAGGGGTCGAGGCCCGGTGCGATGGAGCCGTCGGTCAGCTTTTCCGACAGGCGCTGGACGGTCACGCCTTCGATCGCGGGAAATTTCGCGCTCGAAACGCCGTTCAGCACGGCCAGGACAGCGGAGCCTTCGACGATGGGCGCGAGTGCCTTGGTGGCGGCCGTGGAATCGAATGCCGGCACCGAAGCCAGCAGGCGGCGCAGATCCGTATAGTGCCAGGATTCGATACGCCGCGTCGGCAGACCGTGCTTAATCGCCTCGATGGCGTCGTCGCGCTTCAGCATCACCGCGCCATCGCCGGGCAGCAGCGACAGCCGCTCGCCGAAGGCGTCGATCAGCGCCGTCTCGGCCTGGGTGCGCTGGGGTGTCGAGTGCATGTTCATCAGTCTGGCCTTGTCTTTTGGTACAAAATGACCTGGCATCTCACGCGGCTTCGCCGATCACGCCGGCATAGCCATTGGCCTCGAGATCGAGCGCCAGCGACTTGTCGCCGGACTTGATCACCTGGCCCTTGTAGAGCACGTGCACGCTATCCGGCACGATGTGCTCGAGCAGGCGCTGGTAGTGGGTGATGACGACGATGGCGCGGTCCGGCGAGCGCAGCGCGTTGACGCCGTCCGAGACGATCTTCAGCGCGTCGATGTCGAGGCCGGAATCGGTCTCGTCGAGCACGCAGAGTTTCGGCTCCAAGAGCTTCATCTGCAGGATCTCGGCGCGCTTCTTCTCGCCGCCGGAGAAGCCGACATTGAGCGGCCGCTTCAGCATCGCCATGTCCATGTTGAGCGAGGCTGCTGCCTCCTTAACCCGCTTCAGAAATTCCGGGATTTTGAGCGGCTCCTCGCCACGTGCCTTGCGTTGCTCGTTCATCGCCACTTTCAGGAATTCCATGGTCGCGACGCCCGGTATTTCCATCGGATACTGGAAGGCCAGGAAGATGCCGGCCGTGGCTCGCTCGGCCGGATCCATTTCGAGGATCGACTGGCCGTTGTAGAGGATGTCGCCTTCGGTGACCTCATAGTCCTCACGGCCGGCGAGGATATAGGACAGCGTCGACTTGCCCGAGCCGTTCGGGCCCATGATAGCGGCGACCTCGCCGGCTTTCACGGTCAGGTTCAGGCCGCGGATGATCTCGGTGCCGTCATCGACGATGCGGGCATGCAGGTTTCTGATTTCGAGCATTTTTTCTTTCCTGGATAGATATTGTCCGGTCAGCCGACCGAGCCCTCAAGGCTGATGCCGATCAGCTTCTGCGCTTCGACCGCGAACTCCATCGGCAGTTGCTGGATGACATCCTTGACGAAGCCGTTGACGATCAGCGCGATCGCCTCTTCCTCAGGGATGCCGCGCTGCATGACGTAGAATTTCTGGTCCTCGGAAATCTTCGACGTTGTCGCCTCGTGCTCGAACTGCGCCGTCGAGTTCTTGGCTTCCATGTAGGGCACGGTGTGCGCGCCGCACTGGTCGCCGATCAGCAGACTATCGCAATTGGTGAAGTTGCGGGCGTTGGTCGCCTTGCGGTGCGCCGAGACCTGGCCGCGATAGGTGTTCTGCGAGAAGCCGGCGGCAATGCCCTTGGAGATGATGCGGCTCGACGTGTTCTTGCCGAGATGGATCATCTTGGTGCCTGAGTCGACCTGCTGGTAGCCGTTCGACACGGCGATCGAATAGAACTCGCCCGAGGAATCGTCGCCGCGCAGGATGCAGCTCGGATACTTCCAGGTGATGGCCGAGCCGGTCTCGACCTGCGTCCACGAGATCTTCGAACGGTCGCCGCGACAGTCGCCACGCTTGGTGACGAAATTGTAGATGCCGCCCTTGCCCTCGGCGTCGCCGGGGTACCAGTTCTGCACCGTCGAATATTTGATCTCGGCATCGTCGAGCGCCACCAGTTCGACGACAGCGGCATGCAGCTGGTTCTCGTCGCGCTGCGGCGCCGTGCAGCCTTCGAGATAGGAGACGTAAGCCCCCTCCTCGGCGATGATCAGCGTGCGCTCGAACTGGCCGGTGTTCTTCTCGTTCATGCGGAAATAGGTCGACAGTTCCATCGGGCAGCGCACGCCCTTGGGCACGAAGACGAAGGAGCCGTCGGTGAACACGGCCGAATTCAGCGTGGCGTAGAAATTGTCGGAGGTCGGCACGACCGAGCCGAGATACTTTTGCACCAATTCCGGGTGCTCGCGGATGGCTTCCGAGATCGAGCAGAAGATCACGCCGGCCTGCGCCAGCTCTTTCTTGAAGGTGGTGACGACGGAGACGGAATCGAACACCGCGTCGACCGCGACACGGCCCGACTTGTAGACGTTGTCGCTTGGCTCCTCGAGATCGGATGCGTCGGTCTTCTGCACGCCGGCGAGGATCTCCTGTTCCCTGAGCGGAATGCCGAGCTTCTCATAGACCTTCAGCAACTCGGGATCGACGTCGCTCAGCGAGGTCGGGCCGGGCGTGCTCTTGGGCGCCGCATAGTAATAGAGGTCCTGGAAGTCGATCTTGGGGTAATGGACGCGCGCCCAGGTCGGCTCTTCCAGCGTCAACCAGCGACGATAGGCTTCCAGACGCCATTCCAGCATCCAGGACGGTTCATCCTTCTTGGCCGAGATGAAGCGAATAATGTCTTCGCTCAGGCCCTTGGGGGCCTTGTCCATCGCGATCTCTGTCTGGAATCCGTATTTGTACTGGTCGACGTCGATCTTTCGGACCCGATCGATCGTGTCCTGCACAGCAGGCATAAGCGTTCTCCATCCACGCCGGGGTCAAGGCCCGACAGTTTTCAAACTATGGCATCGCCGAGGGCTGCCCATTGGGCGCCGAAGGCGGCGTAAGTTCCATATAGTGCGTCTCGACCGGGAATTCACCCGGCCACTTGCAAACGCACGGCTCTACCAGGCCACGAGGCCTGAATTTCTTTTCGCCGCCTCAGGCGGCTTGTTCCCTGCCCGCCCGGCGCTGGGCAATGCCCGCCAGCGCAGTACGAAACAGGTCGATATCCCCGGCACTCGTTGCGTGGCCGATGGACACGCGCAAAGCACCGAGGCTGTCGCCGTAACCCATGGCTTTCAGCACATGGCTCGGCCCGACCTTGCCCGACGAACAGGCCGATCCCGCCGACAGCGCCACGCCGGCCAGATCGAAAGCGATCTGCGCCGTCTCGGCCTTGATGCCGGGAATAGCGAAGAATGTCGTATTGGCAAGCCTTGGCGCGCCGGTTCCGAAGATTTCCGCGTCCGGCACCAGGGTTTTGATGATGGTTTCGACTTCACCGCGGCGATGCGCGAGCGCATCGATGTCGCTCAGCCCCGCCAGAGCCTGCCGCGCCGCGGCGCCAAAGCCGGCGATGGCCGCCAGGTTTTCGGTGCCGCCGCGATGGCCTTTTTCCTGGCCGCCGCCATTGATCAGCGGCTTTGGCATCATCAGATCGGCTGCCGCAATGATGGCGCCGACGCCCTTGGGGCCGCCGATCTTGTGCGAAGACAGAATCAAATAGTCGGCGTAAGGCGCTGACATATCGATGGAAACGCGGCCCACCGCCTGCACGGCGTCAACCATCAGAATGCCGCCCGCCGCCTTGACGATGGCAGCGATGCGATCAATCGGCTGGATGACGCCGGTCTCGTTGTTGGCGGCATGGATGGCGACCAGCGGCAGGCCCTCGGCCTTGTCATGCGCGGCCAGAGCCGCCGTCAGTTGAGCGAGATCGGCGATGCCGTTGGCATCGACACCGATCCGCGAAACCTGAGACGCAGGAAAACGGCCGCCATTGAGCAGGCAAGGATGATCGGCTTCGCAGACATAGAGCCGGCTCATGCGCACAGTGCCACGGCCCATCTGCCAGTCCGGCGTCAAAAGCGTCGAGGCGGCCTCGGTTGCGCCGGAGGTGAACACGACATGCTCGGCCCTGGCGCCAACAAGCGCGGCCACGTCGCGCCGGGCAGCATCGATCAGCCTGCGCGCCGCGCGGCCTTCGGCATGCACCGACGACGGATTGGCGACAAGATCAAGCGCGGCAATCGTCGCCTCACGTGCCTCTGCGGTGAGCGGCGCGCTGGCATTGTAGTCGAGATAGGCGCGTGCTGCGGCCATTTTCACTCAATCGATCCCGTCAAAACCCATTCCGCAGGGATAGCGCGTTATTTCCTTGAAATTGCAAGGCAAGACGTCCTATTTACGCGGCTTGCGGCGGGGATGGCCGAGCCGTCACGGCTGGCTATCCAGTTTTGAACAATTCTAAACTAGCTTCTAAGAAGACGCTCGCCCTGCGTCAAGGCCTGCAGAAGGCTGGGGGCCAGAGTAAAGAGTTGTTCCGGGCGCCGCGCATTCGTATGCCACGTGGAGTATTTTATGCCTGAGGTCATTTTCACCGGTCCGGCCGGCCGCCTGGAGGGTCGCTACCAGCCTTCCAAGGAAAAGAGCGCGCCGATTGCCATCGTGTTGCACCCGCATCCGCAGTTCGGCGGCACGATGAACAACAAGATCGTCTATGACCTCTTCTACATGTTCCAGAAGCGCGATTTCACCACGCTTCGCTTCAATTTCCGCGGCATCGGCCGCAGCCAGGGCGAATTCGACCACGGCACCGGCGAATTGTCGGATGCGGCCGCGGCGTTGGACTGGGTGCAGTCGCTGCATCCGGATTCCAAGAGCTGCTGGGTCGCCGGCTATTCCTTCGGCTCATGGATCGGCATGCAGCTCCTGATGCGCCGTCCGGAGATCGAAGGCTTCATCTCGATCGCGCCGCAGCCCAACACCTATGATTTCTCGTTTCTGGCGCCCTGCCCGTCATCGGGCCTGATCATCCATGGCGACGCCGACAAGGTGGCGCCGCCCAAGGACGTGCAAGGCCTGGTCGACAAGCTGCACACGCAAAAGGGCATCACCATCACACAGAAGACCTTGCCCGGCGCCAACCATTTCTTCGCCAACGATTCCGAGCTGCTGCTCGAGGAATGCGCCGACTATCTCGACCGGCGGCTGGCCGGCGAATTGTCGGATCCGCGGCCGAAGCGGCTGCGCTAGAGGCCTGGTCCCTCCCAATCGGATGTTGCGCCGTGCGCATTCGTGCCCGTGACGGGCGCGAATGCCGTTTCCGCTGATCCATATGATCTGGCACGCCTGACATGTGGCGCAGCCTGGCTGAACGGTGCAGAATGCCGGGTTCAGAAAGCCGAAGAAGGCGTGACCGATCATGTACCAACCTCCCCATTTCATCGAAACGCGACAGGACGTCCTGCACGGGCTGATCCGGGCACATCCGCTGGGGTTGCTGATTTCAAATGGACAGGACGGCCCCATCGCCAACGCCATTCCGTTCCTGCTCGACGCCGAGGCGGGGCCGAACGGCAAGCTGCGCGCGCACCTTGCCAAGGCCAACCCGCAATGGCGCCTGCTTGCCGACAATCCGGCATCGCCGGTGCTGGTGGTGTTCCAGGGCGCCGACGCCTATGTGACGCCGTCCTGGTATGAGACCAAGCGCGAGACCGGCAAGGTCGTGCCGACCTGGAACTACGCCATCGTCCAGGTGCGCGGAACGGTCAAGGTGATCGAGGATACCGCCTGGATCGCGCGGCAGATTTCCGATCTGACGCTATCCCAGGAAGGCGCCCGGGAGACGCCCTGGGCGGTCACCGATGCGCCGCCAAGCTACATCCAGTCGCAGATCAAGGGCATTATTGGGCTGGAGATCGAGATCGCCGAGATCAGCGGCAAGTGGAAGGTCAGCCAGAACCGGCCTGTCGCCGATCGCGTCGGTGTCGCCGAGGGGCTTGAAAGCGAGGCGCCGAGCGCAAGCGCGCCGGATATGGCCGGGCTGGTTCGATCCTATGGCGGGCTTGAGCCTTAGTAGTTTGCGGGCCGGTCCGCAGCGACGCGGTTTTGAACCGGTGGACCGCCTGCCAATCGAAAGGTCGTCTTGCGGACGGGCAATCCGGACGGTGTCCGGCGAAAGATGAAGCCAAGCCGCGCAAGGATAAGCCCACACAGGATCGCGACGGCGCAGCCGAGGCCGAAACCGGCGACCGTGTCGCTCGGGTAATGCGCGCCGACGAACACCCGGGTGGAGGCGATGCAGGCGGTGATTGCCAGTGCGACGTACCAGCGCTTTGGAAACAGCAGCAGAGCGATGCCGAACACGGCGCCCATGGTGGTGGCGTGGCCGGATGGAAAAGCGGCAAAGCGGGCATTCATGGCGAATGGATGCAGTGACAGCACGCCGAAATTGTCGAAATAGAGCGGCCGCGCCCGGCCGATGCCGTATTTCAGCACATTGACCGCAAGGCCCGACAGGCCAACTCCGCCAAGCACCAGGAAGGCAAAGCAGGTCCAGTTGTAAACCAGCATCCGCGATCGCCTGGAAAGGCTTCGCCAATCCGTCAGATTGGCGGCTACGAGCAAGGCGGCTGCCGGGATCAGATACCAGCCGCCGAGGCCAAAAACCGTGAAAAACTCAGTAAACCTGGCAAGCCGAGGCGGCCATTCCCCCCAGAGGACGCCTGCCGCCCGGTCGAGGTGAACGAAGGCGGCAGCGGCAAGCAGGATCCAGGCCACGAGCCAGACCGGCCAGGCAATGTCGGGATAGTAGGTTTTGCGCGCGGCAAAGCGCTTGCCGACGATGCGCATCGTATCGAGGAAATTGTCGCGCGACCGGTGAAACACCACGGACGGCGTTACGGGGGTTTTCACCTGGCCACCCGATAGAGGCCAAGCTGCAGCCTGTCGCCCGAGGAATAATTGAGGCCGTCGATCTCGGCGAGACGATTGGCCGTCTTGCCTTGCGCGGCCAGCATATCGTTCAGCTTCTTCTCGTCGGCGACTGGCGCCAGCCCGAGCGCGCAGGCCGGATCGCCGAGCAGGTGTCCGGCGACGCCGTCAACATCGGTCAGGATTGTCTTGGTCCCGACCAGGAAGACAAGACTCGGTTCGTGATACGGCGCCGAGGCAAGCACGGTCGTGTCGCAGGGACGGTTCGCGTCGACCGCGGCCTTGATCGCCGGGCTCAGCCAGATCGGCTTCAGCGACGGGGCAATTATCCCGAACAGCAAGCCAAGGGTGATGCCGGCGCCGGCCGCAATCGCGCCGATGCGGGGGAGCGACACCTGCAACTGCCGGGGAAAGGCAAGGTAGCCGGTGACAAGTGCTGCAAGTGCGGCCGGAATGCTCCACCACGAGAATGCCTTGGCGAGATAGATCGGCGCGCCAACCGAGACAACCGCGAGGCCGATACTGACCAGGCCAAGACCGAAGGCGGTCGACCACCAAAGCCATGACTGCCACCGCTTGAGCGGCGCATTGGCGTCGTCCGGCTGCAGGGTCAGAAGCCAGCCGACCAGCAGCGCCATGCCGGGATAGGCCGGCAGCACATAATGCGGCAGCTTGGTCGGGATCAACTCGAACACCAGCCAGAACGGGATGTACCAGGCAAGGCAAAAGCGCAGGCGCGGATCGTCGCGCAAGCGGTTGAGCGCCTGAAGCCCGGCGCCGACGGCGATCAGCCCGAACGGCCACATGAACAACGAATAGGTCAGCACATAGAAACCGGGCGGAATGCCGTGCGATTCCTCCCCTGAGGCAACCTTGCCCAGCATGTCCTTGCCGACCGCCTGCTGCAGGAAGGCGCCATGGCTCTTCCAGGTGATCAGCGCGAGCCAGGGCAGTGCGATCAAGAGCACGATCAAAAGGCCGCGGCCGACTTTCAGGTTTTTCAACCAGCGTCCATCGCGCTCGAAAGCAAACAGCGCGGCAACAGTCAGCGCCGACAACAGGGGTGCGATCGGTCCCTTGATCAGGATCGCAATGCCCTGCGCCACCCAGAATATCCACCAGAGATGGCCGGCCACCGGTTCGTTGCGGCGCGACGCCGTATAGATCCGCGCCAGGGCGCCTTGCGCGGCAACGCAGCAGGCCAGAAGCATGGCGTCGGTCTTGGCGTCGCGGCCTTCGAAGGCGGTGGCGAAGATCGCTGCCATGATCAGTCCGGCCGCGAGGCCGGCATTGGCGCCGAAAAGACTGGCGCCTGTCCACGCGATCGCCACCACGGCAATGGCGATGCCCAGCGCCGAGACCAGGCGATAGACCCAGATCGGCGCCCCGGCCCCCTCGCCGCTCAGCGCCACGGCCGCCGATTGCAGCCAATAGATGCCGACCGGCTTCTGGTAGCGTGACATGTCCTGGAAGCGGATGTCGACATAATCGCCGGTTTCGACCATCTGCTTGGTGGCCTGGACGAAACGCGATTCATCGCGGTCGATCGGCGGCAGCGAAGCCAGCCCGCTGGCCGTCAGCAGCAGGCTGAACAGGAAAAGCAGGACATAATTCCTGTTCATTGCGACCACCGGATCCTGCCTTCGAGACTTCCTAGTCGACCTTGGTCATCGCCGCCGCCTTGCGCTCATTGGCGATGAGCCAGAGGTTCCTGATATAGATCAGCATGCCCATGGCCTGGCCGGCGATGAACACCGGATCCTGACGCACGATCGCATAGATCAGCAGCAGGCCGCCGCCGAACAGGGAAAAGAACCAGAAAGCGACCGGCACGACGCTGCGCTTGGCCTTTTCCGAAGCGAGCCACTGCACGACGAAGCGCATGGTGAAGAAGAACTGGGCGACGAAGCCGAGCAGGATCCAGGCGTCGAACTGCTTGATGAAAACCTGATGCAGCCAGGTCGCCAGTTCCTGGAACACGTTAGCCATGCGTGATTTCCTCTACCTTTGGCATTCTGCGGCGCCGGCGCCGAAGCCACCAGACGCCGGCGAGATCGAGCGCGCCTTGCAGGCCGCGGTCGAAGATGCCGTAGTTCGACTTGCCGTGGCGGCGCGAGCGGTCGACGACGTCGCAGTGGACGACGCGGTAGCCTTCCTGGATGACCAGCGCCGGAACAAAACGATGCGTGCCGTCGAAGAACGGCAGTTTGCGCAGGATATCGGTATGGATCGCCTTCAGGCCGCAACCGGTGTCGCGGGTGTCGTCATGCAGGATCGCGCCACGCAGCCAGTTGGCGAAACGCGACGCCAATTGCTTGATCTTGCTGTCGCGGCGCTTCAGCCGCTGCCCTTGCGCGGCGCCGAAAGCGGGGCCTGCCTGACGCAGCGCGTCGATCAGGACCGGAATGTATTGTGGGTCGTTCTGGCCGTCGCCGTCGATGGTTGCGACGATCGCGCCGCGCGCCGCCCAGGCGCCGGAGCGCACCGAAAGCGACTGGCCGGCGGATTTTTCGTGGCGCAGCTGACGAAGCGGAAACGGGCGTTTGGCCGTCTCGGCGGCAAGCACCGAAGCCGTATCGTCGGTCGAACCGTCATTGACGATGATGATTTCGAAGTCGCGGCCGGTCATCGCGGCCTCGATCTCGTCGATCAGAAGCGGCAGGTTCGCCGCTTCGTTACGGCAAGGAATGACGATGGATATCAATGCGTCCGGCATATGTCGCGTCGGGCTCTGTCACAGGATATGGCATTTTGGTGGATGCCGTGCGGTGCCGTTCCAGCGGATCGAAGGCTGCAAGAACCCGTTGGCGCGGCGCCTCATTACGCCAGCCGGCACGATGAAGCAAGCATAGCTGAGGTCTTGCACGCGGACGTGAAAACCGGATTCTCCTTTTGCTGATCGCGACCTTTGATTTTGGCGCGCGGTCGAACGCAAAACCGGAAACCACTTTTGCTGATCGCGCTTGGATGCTAAACGCCCGCGTTCATAACACGCCGGGCGGTTCAGGCCCGGCGCTTTCAGGAAGAAAAAATGGCCGGCTTCAAATCCGATTTCCTGCGCGTCATGAGCGAGCGCGGTTTCATCCACCAGATCTCGGATGAGACCGGGCTGGACCAGCTTTTCGCCAAGGAAAAAGTGACCGCCTATGTCGGCTACGACGCCACCGCGACCAGCCTGCATATCGGCAATCTGATATCGGCGACCATGCTCTACTGGATGCAGGAGACCGGCCACCGGCCGATCGCGCTGATGGGCGGCGGCACCTCGATGATCGGCGACCCGTCCTTCCGCGACGACCAGCGCAGCCTTTTGACGCCCGAGGCGATCGCCACCAACATCGAAGGTATCAAGCGCATTTTTAGCCGCATCCTGCGCTTCGGCGACACCGGCAACGACGCGATCATGGTCAACAATGCCGACTGGCTGATGAAGCTCAACTATGTCGAGTTCCTGCGCGATGTCGGCCGCCACTTTTCGGTCAACCGGATGCTGACCTTCGACAGCGTGAAGCTCAGGCTCGAGCGCGAACAGTCGCTGTCGTTCCTCGAATTCAACTACATGATCCTGCAGGGCTATGATTTCGTCGAGCTCAGCCGGCGCCATGACTGCCGGCTGCAGATGGGCGGTTCGGACCAGTGGGGCAACATCATCAACGGCGTCGACCTCGGCCACCGCATGGGCACGCCGCAGCTCTATGCACTGACCACGCCGCTTCTGACGACATCGTCGGGCGCCAAGATGGGCAAGTCGGCCAAGGGCGCGGTGTGGCTGAACGGCGATCTCTTCTCGCCCTATGATTTCTGGCAGTACTGGCGCAACACCGAGGATGCCGACGTCGAGCGCTTCCTGAAGATTTTCACCCGCCTGCCGCTGTCGGAGATCGCGCGGCTGGCGGCACTCGGCGGCTCCGAAATCAACGAGGCCAAGAAGGTGCTGGCGACGGAAACCACGACCATCGTGCACGGCCGTGAGGCGGCGCTCGCAGCCGAGGAAACAGCGCGCAAGACGTTCGAGGAAGGCGTGACCGCCGAAACCCTGCCGACCGTCGAGGTGGATGGCGCAACGCTGGAGGCCGGCATCGGCATCCTGTCGCTGCTGGTCACAGCGGGCCTTGCCGGGTCCAACGGCGAGGCGCGCCGGCACATTCAGGGCGGCGCCGTGCGCCTCAACGACCAGCCGGTGGCGGACGACCGCCGGATGGTAACGCCTCAGGATCTCAGTCCGGAAAACGTCGCGAAGCTCTCAGTGGGCAAGAAAAAGCACGTGCTTGTGCGGCCGGCCTGAGCCGTCTTCTGACGGATCTTCAGCGGTATTCGAAGATCGACCTGAATATTCCCGGCGCGATCACCGATAGCGGGTTGATGTCCAGCACCGGCTTGTTGGCGTTGCCCTTGAGCCGGTAGGTGACGCCGATCAGGCCGCGGTCGCGGCCATTGCCGAGCAACGCGCCGACCAGCGGCAATTCGCCGAAGATCCGGTTGAGGCCATAGGCCGGCATGAACGTGCCGGTCATGTCCATATTGTTGTCCTGGTCGTAGAGCGTGCCCTGGAAGGTGGTGCCGATGCGCGGGCCACGCAGCACGCCATTGGCCAGCTTCAAATAGCCGGACCCCTTGTCGATCTCGGTAAAGCCGCGCTCGAATTTTACCCGCGAGGTGTCGATCTTGCCTTTGACCGCTTCATTCAGGCTGCGGCTGTCGCCGACCGGCGTGGTCGAGACGATCGAGGCGAGCTTCGGTTCGTCGACAATGAAGAAGTTGCTCGAATCGACCTGACCCCGCATCGGCCCGTCGGCCGCGCCGCTGAGCGACAGCGTGATCGATCCGCCTTCCATGTGTTCGTAGATGTTGAGGAAGCGCAATATGGCGCCGGCGTCGGCCGACGTCATGTTGAGTGCGCGCGCGCCGTTGCCCGTCGTATTGCTGATGGTGATGGCGGCGCCCGAACTTGCCGTGGCGCTGACCTTCAGCCCGTTTACTTTGGAACCGGCGGCGCTGTAGTCGAGCTTCAGGTTGGACAGGACCTCGTCGTGGAACCCGGTCAGCGAATTGACATCGGCGCTGACCGACACCGCATCCGTGCCGGTGGTCTTGGTGGCGGTATCGACGTCGGAGGTGAACTGCTTGATCAGCGAGCGGGCGTCGAGCGCGTTGCCGCTGACGTCGACCGCAAAGCCCTTGCCCGACCGCTTCACCGTCACCGCGACGTCGTCGCCCCGGTTCAAGGCGACCTTGCTGAAGCGCGCCGACGACAGCGCGCCCTTGACCAGGACGACATCGCCTTCGACAGAAAAGCTCTTTCCGTCGAGGTCGAAATCGGACAACGTCGTGGTGTCGCCGGACTTGGCCATGGTGAAGGTGGCGTTGGCAGGAATGCCCGGCCCTTTGCTCCAGCCGGCCCAGGGAATGTCCAGCCTGGCACTGGTCAGGTCGACCGCGACGTTCTGGCTGCCGCCTTCACCGCTCTTGTCGATCGCCACCTTGATGGTGCCGGAAATCAGCGGCGACAAGCCAGGCATGGCGATGGCGCGCGTCTTGTCGTCGAGCACCAGCGCCACCTTGCGGCTGCGCGGCGGCCCGTCATCCCTAAGCGGCTCGACCAGGTCGAGCTCGGCCGGAATGCCGTTCAGCTTCGCGTCGGCCGAGATCACCGCCTTGTCGGGTCCGACCTCGATCGAACCGTCGGCATCGGTCACCGTCTGATCTTCGAACGGCTTGGCGAGCGACAGGTCCTTGTAGTCGAGCGACACCAGCCAATCGAGCTTCGAAGTGTCGACACCGGACTGCAGCGGAATGTCGGCCTTGACGTGACCGGTCACCGTGCCGGACAGGTCGTCCGGCGCAATGCCGACATGACGCATGGCGTTGATCGGTTCATAGGAGGCGAGCTCGGCGATGGCCGGCGCCTCGCCGGCGACGTCGATTTCGAGCGCGCCGATCACCGGCGGGTGGTTCGCCGCCTTCACCGCCAGCGTGCCATTGCTTGCCGCCACGGTGCGGCCGCTCGGCATATAGACGCTGCCCGAGGACAGCGCGATGTCGACATCGTTGCCGTGGAAGGATACCACGCCGATGGCATCGCGGATCGGCGGGATGCGGCCGGCGGTGTCGAAGCGCGAGCCCTCGACCTGGAACCTGCCGAAAACCTCGTCGGCCGAAAGCGGCACGCCGTTGCCGAGACGCCCCGGGACGACCTGGAACTGCAGGTTGGCATCGGTGACACGACCGCCGAACAGGTTCTTCAGCACCCACAGCCGGGCATTCTTGGCGGAGAACCAGGGCCACAATTGCTTGACATGCGAGACCGGCATGTCGTGGACATTCAGGGACAAGGAAATGCCCGGCGGCCCATTGTCGATGAAGGAAACCGAACCTGTACCCAGCACCTCACTTCCCGATCCCGACCTGACGCCGATCTGCTCGGCGACGAGCTTGCGACTTTTGATCTGATAGACGCCGGCAATGCGGGCGAAGAAATTCAGCGCCGGCTCGGGCGATTCCGCCGGCGCCAGCGTCGAGCCGTCGCTGGTCAGGTCGTAGCGATAGGAAGGCTCCTCGCCCGCCGCGCCGGTCGGTGGCTTTGGCCCGATCGAACCGGCGAAATTGAAAGTCGAGCGCCCGGTCTTCAAAACCAGCCTGCCGACATCGATCTTGTTGGAGCCGGAGACAAGGTTGGCGTCGACGTCGACATCGGCTGGCAACAGCCCGCGTGTGCCGAGATCGAGCACCGAGCCGGTTAGCGACAGTGAGGCCGCCAGCCGAGAATCGCTCTCGCCCGAACCTTCAGCGCCCGTCAGCTTCAAAGCGATCGCGCCGGTTTTTCCACCGGCCGCCGGCGTGGTCTCTGGAACATCCGCCATGTCGATGGCGGCGTTCAATGCAGTGACGCGCAGGGAGGTCGTATCGCGGGTGGCGGTGGCGGTGACCGTAAGCGCCCGGCCGTCGACATCCGCCTCGGACGAAAACTCCATGCTGCCCGGGCCAGACTGAAGCACGGTGGCATTGGCAATGTTGACCAGCTTGACCGATCCGGCTTCGGGCAGTTCGAACGCGACATTCTTGAGATCGATGCGGCGCATCGAATCCTCGCGCACGGCATCGAGCGCGTGGTTGACGTTGCCGAAGACAGCGGCGGCCAGTTTTTCCGGATCGATGAGGCCGTCTTGATTGCGCAGCCCGGCTGTCCAGTCGCCGCCCGACGGCATGGCCGCGGTGACGATATGGGCGTCGGAAATCCTGGCGCTGGTCAGCCGCACCTCGCCCGAAAATAGCGGTATCAGACGAATGCCGAAACGCACACGCCCGGCATCGGCCATCGGCTTGCCGTCGGCGGTCTTGACGCTGACATCCTTGACCTGCAGCGCAATGAAGCTCGACCCGTCCAGTGTCAGCCGGGCCGGGCCGACGGCGACATTGACGTCGAAACCGGCGAGCTTCTCGATCGCCGTTTCGGCTTCCGTCCGCAGCCGCTCGCTGCCAATGCCGGTGGCGCCGATGACATAAACCGCGGCGGCGGCCAGCAGAACCAGGGCCGCAACGCCGGCAAACAGGCGGGCAAGGATACGAAAGCCACGGCCGATACGTGCCTTGCCGAGCGGCGGCACGCTGCAGGCAGACGGGAAAGTCCCCAGGTCGGTGATCTCGTCACGCCTGAATCGGATCTTCTCGTGCTGCGGTTCTTCCTGATCCACGCAATTTTCCGTTGTACGAATTCGATCGTGGACGAATCCCCGCTCGACACTATAACGATGCAGCCTGGCGCGTAACCTCAAACAAGGGCATCGATATGGCTGATCTCGACATTGGCGACGCCGCCCCGCAATTCGACCTTCCGCGCGATGGCGGCGGCTCGCTCAGCCTTGCCGCGTTGCGGGGAAAACCCCTCGTACTTTACTTCTATCCGCAGGACGACACCACAAGTTGCACCAATGAGGCGATCAGCTTTTCGCAGCTGAAGCCGGAGTTCGAGAAGGCCGGCGCCGTCGTGATCGGCCTTTCGCCGGACAGCGTGAAGAAACACGACAAGTTCAAAACCAAATACGATCTCACCGTCGATCTGGTTGCCGACGAAGAGCGCAAAGTGATCGAGGCCTACAATCTGTGGGTCGAAAAGACGATGTATGGCCGCAACTATATGGGCGTCGAACGGGCGACGTTCCTGATCGGCAAGGATGGCCGGATCGCCGGGATCTGGCGCAAGGTCCGCGTGAAAGGCCATGCCGAAGCGGTGCTGGAGGCGGTGCGCGCGCTCTGACGCCACCGATCTCGCCACCTTCCTACAACCTGCCGCTCGTTTCGCGCGCAATCCTTGCCAGACCGCGCCCACGGCAAAACTTTGTTAACCCTAATAATGTGTAATCAGGCTTCGTTGGTGTCGTAACGAAAGCTTGGTCCCGTGAACCCAACCGGTCAGTCAACGGTCTTCGGCAGACGCAGGGAGCCCCATACGGTCATCATTGCGCGGGGCAATGAGATACGGCATTTCACCATCCGACCGTGGCTCGTCGCCTTTCTTGGTTCAGCACTTGCGGCAATCGCCATCGGCTATCTGCTCGCAACCTCCTACCTGGTGCTGCGCGACGACCTGATCGGCGCCACCACGGCCAGGCAGGCGCGCATGCAGCAGGCCTATGAGGATCGCATCTCGGCATTGCGCGCCCAGGTCGACCGCATCACCAGCCGCCAGCTTCTCGACCAGAAACTGATGGAAACCAAGGTCAGCGAATTGCTCGAGCGGCAGAGCCAGCTCAGCCAGCGTCATGGCCGCCTCGGCCCGATTCTCGAACGGGCGGAAAACGAAGTCGGCACGCCGGCCGCCGCGGATACGGCGACTAGGCCCGATGAGCATGCCGAACTGACCGGCAGCGAGCCCCTGGCCTATTCGGTCGCCAGCCTCGGTTCGGCCGACACCAGGCCGTTCTCGCTGTGGTCGACCCGCTCCGATCCGCTGCCCAGCGAAACGGCGGCGGACCGTGCCGACAAGCTGTTCGTCTCGATCAACGATTCGCTGAAGGCCATCGAAAGCCAGCAGCTCACGCGTATCGCCACGCTTGCCGACAATGCCTACAAGAACGCCGATGCCATCACCCAGGCGCTCGAGGCGGCTGGCCTGCCGGTCGACAGCGATTTCGGCAAAAACGAAAGCGATGTCGGCGGCCCCCTGATCCCGCTCGACAGCTCGATGATGTTCGACAGCAAGGTCAAGGAGCTCGACGAGGCGCTGGACACGCTCGACCAGTTGAAGAAAGAGACGCGGCGGCTACCTCTAGCCAATCCGGCGCCCGGCCACTCCGTCACTAGCCCATTCGGCGTGCGCACCGACCCGATCCTTGGCACCGCAGCCCTGCATTCGGGCATGGATTTCCGCGCGCCGATCGGCATGGCGGCCAAGGTCACGGCGGCCGGTGTCGTCACCAAGGCCGGCTGGAACGGCGGCTATGGCCGCATGGTCGAGGTCGACCACGGCAATGGCTTTGCCACCCGTTATGGCCATTTGAGCGAAATCGACGTGGAAGTCGGGCAGAAGCTGGCGGCCGGCGACGTCGTCGGCAAGACCGGCAGTAGCGGCCGCTCGACCGGCCCGCATCTGCATTACGAAGTCCGCCACAATGGCGAAGCCATAGACCCGCTGCGCTTCCTGACCGTCGGCAAGAAGGTCGAGCAGTACCTGTAGGATCAACGCGACCGATTGGTATCAGCGCCTCGCCCAGCACCCTGACCCACTGATTTCCGCGCCCGGACGTCGCGCTATTCCTGGCGGCATTAGCAGTCAGCCACGCCGCCCGGCGTGACGCATCCGCGCCGCAGACAGCCGCTCAAACACGCAAGCCATTGCGATTTGTCCACTATTAGCAAGCGCAGTTGCGTTGACTCGATGTCAGTTGTAGGATGATATGTATCACCCTATAGCCCAACATCATTTCACGGCCGCTGATGACCATGCATGCTCTTTCGCCAGACGCTCTCAGCGCCCTGCAGGACGCTGTCGGGCATAACGGCATGACCGCCGATGCCGTCGGCATGGCGAAATATCTCGGCGACTGGTCGGGCGATCATCATGGCGCAGCACTTGCCGTGCTGCGGCCGGCTTCGGTAGCCGAGGTCCAGGCGGTGGTCCGGCTGTGCGGCGCGCTGGGTCTGGGCATCATCCCGCAAGGCGGCAATACCGGCCTGGTGGCGGGAGCGATCGATATCGAGACCCAAAACTCCGTGGTCGTCAGCCTGGAGCGGCTGAACGCCATTCGCCACGTCGATGCCGACAATTTCGTGCTGCAGGCTGATGCCGGCTGCATCCTGCAGACCCTGAAGGACGCCGCAGACGCGCAGGACTGCCTGTTCCCGCTCGCGCTCGGCGCCCAGGGCAGCTGCCAGATCGGCGGCAATGCGGCGAGCAACGCCGGCGGCATCAACGTGCTGCGCTACGGCATGGCGCGCGATCTCATCCTCGGCCTCGAAGTGGTGTTGCCGGATGGCGAGTTGTGGAACGGCTTTTCCGGTCTGCGCAAGAACAACACCGGCTACGACCTGAAGCAGCTTTTCATCGGTTCGGAAGGCACGCTCGGCATCATCACCGGCGTCGAGCTGAAACTGTTTCCAAAGCCCGTTCGGACCGAGACCGCCTATCTCGGCCTTGCCTCGTTCGAAGCGGCGATTGCGCTGTTCCGGCAGGCTCGCCGGGCCTCGGCCGACCTGATGTCGGCCTTCGAGATCATCGGCTCGGAATGCATGGCATTAGCCTGCCTGATCGACGCCAAAACGGTGTCGCCGGTCGAGGCTCCGGTGCATGTGCTGATCGAACTGTCGGCCAGTGCCGCGATCGACCTGCCCACGCTGCTGGTCGATTTCCTTGGCGAGGCCATGGAGAGCGGCCTGGTCATCGACGCCGTGCTTGCGGAAAGCAGCGCGCAGGCGCGATCCTTCTGGGCAATCCGCGAAGGGCTGGTCGAGGGCCAGGCCAAGCGCGGCTATCATGTGCGCACCGATCTTTCGGTGAGTATCTCGGATATCCCTGCCCTCATCGATCAGGCGCGCCGCTTCGTGGCGCAGGAGTATCAAGGATGGCTGCCGCTGGCCTATGGCCATGCCGGTGATGGCAACATCCATCTCAACGTGCTGCCGCCGCAAGCGCTCGACGAGCGCGAGGCCCGTGCAAGAGGCGCCGACATCACCGCCGGGCTTTACCGGATCGTCCATGCGCTCGGCGGCTCGATCAGCGCCGAGCATGGCATCGGCCGCACCCGCCACCGCACCTTCATGGCCGGGCTGGCGCCGGTCCATCGCCGGCTCATCGGTACGCTGAAGAGTGCACTCGACCCGCAAGGGCTGATGAACCCCGGCTGCCTTCTGCCGGCAACGGAGACCACTCCATGAAGCAAAGACTGGCCGCCATCGGCACGGTGGAAACGCTGCCGCACCGCGTCGCCGCCTTCCTCAGCCGCGAGATCTCCTCCGGCGAGCTCAATCCGGGTGCGCGGCTGCCGACGGAACAGGAGCTTTCGGAGAAATTCGGCGTCAGCCGCAACGTGGTGCGCGAGGCGATCGCGCAGCTCAGGGCCGACGGCATGATCGAGGCGCGGCAAGGCATCGGCGCCTTCGTACTGGCGCCGGAGCAGCGGGCGTCGATCCGCATCGACGGCGAAGCGCTCAGGGAAGGCCAGAATATGGAGCGGCTGTTCGAGCTGCGCTGCATCCTCGAGGCCGAATCCGCCGCCCTTGCCGCCGAACGGCGCGGCGAGGGGCATCTCGATGCGATCAAGGCGGCGCTCGACCGGATGAGCGGCGAGGAACGCTGGGAGGAAGGCAGCATCGACGCCGATCTTCTGTTCCATCGCGAGATCGCGCGGGCCACCGGCAATAGTTACATCCACACCTTCATTTCCTTCGTCTGCGAGCAGATCCGCCGCTCGATCTATTACGCGCGGCAGACCAATCCGCTGCACGACCTGGTCGAGGTCAATGTCGGCGAGCATGTGCGCATCTACGAGGCGCTGGTTGCCGGCGACGCGATAGCCGCTGAAGCAGCGATGCGCGCCCACATCATCGGCGCGGCCGAGCGTGTCGGCGTCAAGCTGCCGGCGGCGCGGCGCCTGCCAACCAGCAAGGGAAAATAGCCATGCCGCTCGGCAGCGCTTACGCGATTTCGGATGTCTGCCTGCTGGTCGAGGACATCGGCCGTACCGTCGACTTCTATGTCGAAAAACTCGGCTTCCGGCTGCGCCGGCGCGCGGAAGGCTTTGCCGATTTCCATGGCGAAGGCGTGACGCTGGCGGCGTGGGAGATCGACCACATCAGCCAGCATACCGGCGTGTCGAAGCTCAGATCGCCGCGCCAGGCGCACAAGGTCTGCGTGGCGGTCAAGCTCGATACGCCTGGCGATATCGACCGTCTGCATGGCGAGCTCAGCGCCAAGGGCGTGCCCTTCTATGGGCCGCCTGAAAACTATGTCTGGAACGCGCGCTGCGCCTACTTCACCGACCCGGACGACACGCTCTGGGAACTATACGCCTGGCTCGACGGCGGCCCCGGCGACTACCACGACGAACAGCCGTAGACGACAGCGCGCCGTGGGAGCGGTGCGCAATGAACAGAGCAACGCTTGCAACAGGAGCGAAAAATGAGTGGGAACAACCGATACAACATGAACCGCCGCAGCTTCGTGACATCCGGCATCGCCGCCGTGGCAGCAGCGTCCGCCGGTATGCAACTGGTGCTGACGCCGGGCGCCAAGGCAGCCGGCAAGGTCATCATCCAATACGACTGGCTGGTGTCGAACGGACAGATCGGCGACATCGCCGCAGTCGCCAACGGCTACTTCAAGGACGCCGGCCTCGACGTGGAGTTCAGCCCCGGCGGGCCAAATTCCGCCACCGTGCCGCCGGTCGTCTCGGGTTCGGCCCAGCTCGGCCAGTTCTCGGAGACGCCGCAGCTGTTTGCGGCGCGTGCCAGTGGCGTGCCGGTGAAAATCATCGCCTGCGGCTTCCGCACCGGCCCCTATGCCTTGACCTCCAAGCCAGCCAAGCCGATCCGCGGCGTCGCCGACCTCAAGGGCAAGAAGATCGGCATCCAGCCGACAGCGCGCTTCGTCATCGACGAGATCCTGGCCAAGAACGGCATCGACCCGGCTGACGTCACCGTCGTCAATGTCGGCTTCGACAAGGGCCCGCTGGTGCGCGGCGACGTCGACGCGATCGGCGGCTGGATCACCAACACGCAGGCGCTGAGCGTGGTCGGCGACGACCGCATCGACCTTCTGGTGCGCGATCTCGGGCTGAACTCCTACGCCGATGTCTATTTCGCCACCGACGCGGCCATCGAGAAGGATCCGGAACCGCTGGCCAAGTTCATCGGCGCCGTCGGCAAGGGCTGGGGCTGGGTGCACGCCAACCCGCAGGAAGCGGTGAAGAAGATGGTCGCGGCCTATCCGGAAATGGATCTCGGCTGGGAGGAAAAGACCGTCAATCTGGTGCTGAAGCTGTCCTTCGACGGCACGACTGCCAAGGACGGATGGGGAACCTTCGACCCCTCCTCGATCGAGGAGCAGCTGGCGCTGCTGGACAAGGTCGGACAATACCCGAACGGCCGTCCTGCGGCGGCGGATGTCTACTCAACAAAAATCCTCGAACTCTCGGCCGCCGACCGGCCCAAGCTCGACGCACCCGCTGCCTAGAGCATGATCCCAAAAAGTGGGAACCGGTTTTTGGAAAAGATCATGCTCCAGCAAAGAGTTAGATCAGCATGACGATCAAACTTCATGCTGATCTAACGCCGAACGCGATCGAGGCTCAGAGGCTGGATGTCGGCTATGGCGGCCGGCATTCGGCCGTCAAAGTGCTCTCCGGCCTCGACCTGACCGTTGCGGCCGGCTCGTTCCTGTCGATCCTTGGGCCGTCAGGCTGCGGCAAGTCGACCTTGCTTAGGGTCGTTGCCGACCTGCTCGATCCGCTCGGCGGCACGATCAGCGTGCTTGGCGACACGCCGCATGCGGTGCGCTCACGCCGGGATGTCGGCTTCGTCTTTCAGGATTCGACGCTGCTGCCCTGGCGCACAGTGCGCGATAATGTGCGTTTGCCGCTTGGTGTCGGGCAAGGCAGCCTGACGCGCCAGATCGAAGATCGCTCAGAGGAATTGCTGGAGCTGATGGGCCTTGGCGGCTTTGGCGAGCGTCTGCCGCACCAGCTTTCCGGCGGCCAGCGGCAACGCGTGGCGATTGCGCGTGCGCTGCTTGGGCAACCGAAGCTGCTGTTGATGGACGAGCCGTTCGGCGCGCTCGACGAAATCACCCGCGACCGCCTCAATGACGAGTTGCTGGCGCTGTGGCGGCGCGCCGGCACGACCATCCTGTTCGTCACCCATTCGATCGCCGAAGCCGCCTATCTCGGCGAGCGCGTCATCGTGCTCGCCGCCAATCCCGGACGCCTGGTCAAGGACCTGGACATGCGGCAGTTCAAGCAGGACGGCAACCGCTGTTCGCGCGAAGACGGGACAATCGTCGCTGCCATGGCGGAGCTGCGCAAAGCCTTGGAACTGGCCTCATGAGACAGGAGCCGTTGCCGCCCACTCTGGCGATCGCATTGCCCGTTCTCGGCGCCGCTTCCATCCTGCTCACCTGGCAGTTCCTGCTGCCATGGCTCGGCGTGCCGGCCTACATCGTGCCGACGCCGACCGCGATCCTGGGTGTCTTCCAGAAGAGCTTTTCCCTGCTGCTCGGCAATCTCTGGCCGACGCTTATCGAGGCGCTGGCGGGCTTTGCCATCGGCAATCTCGCCGGCGTGCTGCTGGCGGTGCTGTTCGTGCACAACCGCGTGCTGCAGGCCGCCTATTTCCCGATCGTGCTGTTCTTCAACACCATCCCGATCCTGGCGCTGTCGCCGATCATCATGCTGATTTTCGGACTGGGCATGACGCCGAAGATCGTCATTGCGGCGGTGATCTGCTTCTTCCCGACCCTGGTCAACATGATCCGCGGCCTGGATTCGGCCAGCAGCAACGAGCACGAGCTGTTCCGGGTGCTGTCGGCGACACGCTGGGAGGTGTTCTGGAGCCTGCGCCTGCCTCGCGCGCTGCCGATGCTGTTTTCATCGCTCAGGATCGCCTCGGCCACCGCCGTTATCGGCGCCATTGTCGGCGAATGGATCGGCTCGGACAAAGGGCTTGGCGCGTTGATCATCCAGGCGTCCTTCAACTATCAGTCGGACCGCCTCTACGCGGCGATCGTGCTGTCATCGGGCCTGTCGATCGTCCTGTTTTGCCTTGTTGTTCTGATCGAGCGCCGGGCGATCCGATACTGAGCCGATCCCCGTCAGGCGGGATCGTTTGGCTGTGATGACAGGAATAAAGTCTCTGCCGAAACCATCGTGGCGACGCCGGCTTTCAGCGCGGCCTCGTCGACGCGAAACCTGGCATGGTGCAGCGGATAGACCGAGCCGACTTCTTCGTTGCGAATGCCGAGCCGGAAATAGACCGACGGGCGTTTTTCGCTGTAATAGGCAAAGTCGTCGGCAATGCTCCATCCCGGCATGGTGAGGACATTGTCGGCGCCAATGGCGGCCTTGGCTCCGGCCAGGATCAACTCGGTCATCTCGACATCGTTGACGACGCTGGGCTCGCCCTTGTGGATGTCGACCTGCACGGTGGCGCCATGGCTTGCCGCGATGCCCTTGAGGATCTCGCGAAGCCGGCGCCAGGCACGCTCGCGGGTGGCGTCGCTGCCGCTGCGGATGGTGCCCTTCAGCGTGACCTTGCCGGCGGTCACATTGTAAGCGTTACCGCCATTGATTGATGTCACCGAAATGACCAGTGGATCGTAAGGATCGGTCTCGCGCGAAACGATCTTCTGCAGTTCGCTGACCATGGAGCAGGCGACAGTCAGTGCATCGACACCCTCATAGGGTTTTGCCGCGTGCGCCGCCGAGCCGGTGACAACAATATCGAACGTATCGCAGGCCAGCGTGTAGGGACCCGAGCCGACGGCAACCTTGCCGGATGGCGTGTAGGGATCGACATGGATGCAGATCGCGCCGTCGATATCGTCGAGAAGCCCCTCTTCCACCACCTGTTTGCCGCCCGACGGTTCGTCCTCCTCGGCCGGCTGGAAGATGAGGCGGACGGTGCCGCCGAAACTGTCCCGAGCCTGGTGAAGATGCGCGGCCACGGCGAAGCCCATTGCAGAATGGGCGTCGTGGCCGCAGGCATGCATCACGCCGGGGTTTTCCGACGCAAAGTCGACGCCGGATTCCTCTTCGACCGGCAAGGCATCGATGTCCACCCTGATCGCCACCTTGCGGTTTGACGGCTTACCGGTGCCGACGACATCAACGGCCAGGCCGTAACCGGCGACGTCGCGGATATCCTCGATCCCCTGCCCGGCCAGCATCTGCCGAAGATAAAGCTGCGTGCCCGCCTCGCGGTTCGACAGCTCGGGATGGCGGTGCAGATGGCGGCGGATTTCGATCATCCGGTCGAGAATTCCCGCCTCGATGTCGGGCGCGGCACCGCCCGAAGCTGCCGGCCGGTCAGGATTTGGCATGAATGTCTCGCGGGAATTTCGTCAGTGTCTCATGGCCTGTCTCGGTCACCAGAATGGTTTCGCTGACCTCGATGCCCCAACCATCCATCCACATGCCGAGGATGGAATGAACGACGTTGCCGGGCTGAAGCACCGTTTTGTCGCCGGGCCTCAGGCTGATCGTGTGCTCGCCCCAATCCGGCGGATAGGCGACGCCGATGGAATAGCCGATGCGCGACTCCTTCTTCAACCCATAACGCTGGATGACCTTGCGCCAGGCGGCTTCAACCGCTTCGGCAGTGGTGCCCGGCCTGACCGCATCGAGCACCGCATCCATGCCTTCGATGACAGCCTTTGCCGTGTCGGCGACACGCACCGGCGTCTTGCCGAGTTGCATCGTCCGGGCGAGACCGGCGGCATAGCGGCGGCAGACGCCGGCGAGTTCGAGCGCGATCGTCTCGTCCTTTCCAAACCGCCGGTCGCTCCACATGATGTGTGGCGCCGACGCATTCTCGCCGCCGAGGACCGTCGGCGGAAGTGCAGTGATATCGCCGGCAAAGTCCGGGCTGCCGGCAACCTGCGCCGCGTGGATCGCGGCGATGGCATCGCATTCGCGCACGCCTGGCGCAATGACTTCGAACGCCCTTGAAACCGCCGCTTCGGCCAGCGTGGATGCCTTGCGCAGATAGGCAATTTCGGGCGCCGATTTGACGGCGCGGATCCAGTTCACCAGGAGATCGGCGTCCTGCCATTTTGCATTGGGCAGGCCGGCGACAAGCCGCGCATGCGCCTTGGGCGAGAAATAATACGCTTCGAGCTCGATGCCGATATGTCTGCCACCCCAGCCCTTGGCGACGATCCAGGCCGCGATCCAATCCATCGGATGGCGATCGGCGCGCTGGACGTGGTCTTCCGGGAAGCCAACCACATTCTCCGGTTTCATCCACGCCGTCAGCAGGCCACCTGCCGCATCCATGGCGCGGCCGATCCAGACCGGCTCGGCGTCCTCTTCGATCGGAACAAGCACCACCTGGGGCGTATAGAACGACCAGCCGTCATAGCCGGTGATGTAGTGCTGATTGGCGACATCGTTGACGACAAGCAGTTCGAGCCCGCGCGTTGCCATCTCGGCGCGGATCTTTTTGAGCCGCTGCTGATACTCGTCGCGCGCAAAAGGCAATTCGATCATCGTTTTTCCCTGCTGGATCATCGGTCGTGCGAGCCCCGCGCTCGTCCTGACCTCATCCACCATTGAAGTGCTTTCAACCCGGCGGCAATCGGCCAGCGCGGCGCATGGGACAGGTCCTGCGTCATGGTCCAGATCTGTCACAAATTATTTTTGAATTCCATTTGACTGAATAAATTGCCTATGCAAGTCTCACCTCTCCCAGGGAGAGGGACATGGCACTACGGGGGACCAATCAGGAATTCGGGCGGCCTTACAACCGGCGCATCGTGCTGGAGTCCATCCGCCTTCACGGCCCCATCGCCCGCGGCGACATTGCCAGCCGCGTCGGCCTCACCGTCCAGACCGTATCGACCATCGTTCGCGAGCTTGAAGAGCACGGCTATGTGCTGTCGCTGCGCGAAGAGCCGCGCGGGCGCGGACTGCCGCCGGCAACGCTCAGGATCAATCCGGAAGGCGGTTATGCCGTCGGCGTCCACCTCACGCCGATGGGGATCGACGCGGCGCTGATCAATCTGAGCGGCGACGTCATCGAGAGCACGCATCGCGAGGCGCCGCACGCAACGCCCGACCATGCCTTCGAGCTGATCGGCGCCATGGTGCCGGAATTGACCGCGTTGCGGCCCGGCGGCCGCGTGCTTGGCATCGGCATGGCGCTGCCCGGGCCTTTCGGTGTGGAATCGATGAGCTTCGTCGGCCCAACGACCATGGCCGGCTGGAAGGATGTGTCTTTGCCGGACCGGCTCACGGCCTCGACCGGGCTGCCGGCCTTCTTCGAAACCGACATGGCGGCGGCCGCCATGGGCGAGCGGCTCTACGGCCTCGGCGCCGGCTTTTCCGAATATTACTACCTCTATTTCGGTGTCGGCCTCGGCGGCGTCATCGTCCATGACGGCGCGGTGATGCGCGGCGCCTGGGGCAATGCCGGCGAGATCGGCCACATCCCCGCCATTGCCGGCGGCGAACTCTGTCCCTGCGGCAATCGTGGCTGCCTCGAACGCTACCTTTCGCTGGAAGCGCTGCGCCGACGCAACATCGGCGAAACCGCCTGGGTAGCCGAAGTCGCGCCGATCTTCCGCAACGCCATCGCCACCATCGAGAATTTGTTCGACCCCGAAACCGTTATCCTCGGCGGGCTCGCCCACACCGACCTCTTGGAAAAACTGGTTGGCGCGGCAGCGCAACTTCCCAATTCGATCTCGGCGCGGCGCGACCGCAAGACGCCGCGCGTCATGGTGGCCACCGGCGGCCAGCATTCGGTGCTGCGTGGCGCCGCTGCATTGGCCGTGTCCGGTGTGCTCTCGCCGCGCTTCGGCCAGATGTTTATCGCCGAGCGCGAGCGCCGGTCCGACCTCATGCACAGCAAGGGAGTGGCGGCATGACCGAACCGCTGCTGGTACTCGAAAACGTCACCAAGAACTACGGCGCTATCCAGGCACTGAGAGGCATCAGCTTCTCGATCGGCAAGGGTGAGGTCGTGGCGCTGCTCGGCGATAACGGCGCCGGCAAGTCGACGCTGGTCAAGATCATCGCCGGCGGCCTCGAACCGAGTTCCGGCCGCATGCTGTTCGAGGGCAAGGAATTTCTGGCGAAGTCGCCGGCCGAGGCCAAGGCCGCCGGCATCGAAACCGTCTACCAGGACCTGTCGCTCTGCACCAATGTCGACGTCGTCGCCAACTTCTTCATGGGCCGCGAAATCACCCGCAAGGTTCTCGGTATCCCGATCCTCGACGAGCGCGCCATGGAGGCCGTCGTCGGCAAAGCGCTTGCCAGTGCGGGCACCCGCATCCCGTCGCTGCGCACCAATGTCGAGCACCTCTCGGGCGGCCAGCGCCAGGCGATCGAGCTCAACCGCTTCGTGCATTGGGGCGGCAAGCTCGTGCTGCTCGACGAGCCGTTCGCGGCCCTTGGTGTCGAGCAGACGCGGCGTGGCCTCGAGATGATCCGCCAGGTCGCCAACCAGGGCATCGGCGTCGTCATCATCACTCACATCATGCAGCAGGCCTTCCAGGTCGCCGACCGGATCGTGGTGATCCGGCAAGGCGTCGTGGCCGGCGATGTCGCACGCAACAAAACAAGTCCCGATGCGGTGATCAACATGATCACCGGTGAGACGCTTGCCGGTGCCGGACCGGCAAGTTGAGGGACAAAAGAGGGGTCCGGTATAAAAGAGGAGCGAACGACATGAAGCGAATACTTGTTCTTGTCTTCGGTATCCTGGCACTGGCTCTTGCCTCGCTCACGCCGGCAATGTCCCAGACCAAGGGCACCGTCTACTATATGGTTCCGACCCTGCTCGATGAATTCCAGACCGGCTCGGTGAGCGCGCTGGAGCTGTTCCTCAAACAGGTCGGCTATGAGGTGAAGACACTCAACGCCGACAACAAGACCGATGCGCAGCAATCGCAGATGAACGACGTCATTGCGCTGAAGCCGGCGGCGATCATTCTCGCCGCCGTCGATTTCAACGCGCTGAAGCCGTCCATCGAAGCCGCCCGTGCCGCCGGCATCCCGGTGGTCGAGTTCGACCGTCAGATCACCTCGACCCCATCCGACTTCACTTCGGTGGCGGGCACGGTCGAGATCGGCTACGTCGCCGCCGACCAGGCGCAAAAGCTTCTGACCGCCAAGAACGGTTCGGTGAAGGGCAAGATCCTGCAGGTGCTGGGTGATCCCGGCGATCCCTACACGCTCGACATCCAGAAGGGTTTCGAGGAGAAGATGAAGGCGTTTCCGGACGTCAAGATCATCTCGCTGCCGGCCATGCAGTGGGAAGCCAGCAATGCCGGCACCATCGTTGCCGACCAGATGCTCGCCAACCCCGACATCGACCTGATCTTCAGCCATGCCGCGCACCTCTCGGTCGCTGCCGTCGCCTCGCTCGAGGCCGCCGGCAAGAAGCCGGGCGACGTCATGCTGATGAGCTCGAACGGCGCTCCGGTCGGCCTCGACCTGATCCGCAAGGGCTGGCTCAACGTCGAAGTCGAGCAGCCGCTCTACGCGCAGGCCGCTGCCGTCGCCATGTTCATGGACAAGATCGCCGGCAAGCAGGAAATCAAGCCCGGCGAGTATGACGTGCTCGGCTTGAAGTCGACGGTGACCAAGGAAGCCTGGGGCCCCAACATCAAGATCCCGGGTGCTGCCATCACCAAGGAAAACGTCGACAATCCGGCCTTCTGGGGCAACCAGAAGCCGCCGACGGACACGATCAAGTCGGTCGAATAGTCACTTGCCAAGCGCTCCGGGCCACCGAGGCCCGGAGCCTGACATTTCACAACGCCGCGTCCCCGGACGCCGTGGCGAATTTGAATCCGCGCCTAAACCCGATGAAATCAGGTTGATTTCGCGGGGGGCGCCAACCGGATCAGCCCATGAACCCGCGCACCCGCAAAGCCCTGGAGTTCGTTCTCGACAACCTCGTCTGGTTCATGCTGGTCTTTGTGTTGATCGTCTTTTCCATCTTCGTCCCGAACTATTTCCAGCTCGGCATCTTCGCCAACATCATCGAGGCATCGAGCGTGCTCGGCGTGATGTCGATCGGCCTGTCGCTGGTCATCATTGCCGGCCATATGGACCTGTCGGTGGAATCGGTCGCGGCACTCAGCGCCATGACGGTCGGCATCCTGTTTTGCTCGTCGGGCATCGGCATGGGCATACAGCTCAACCCGCAATGGCTGATGGTTCCGGTTTCGCTGCTGATCGCGATGGCCGTCGGCGGCATCATCGGCGCCTTCAACGGCTACCTCGTGGTCAAGGTGAAGATGAGCGCCTTCATCATCACACTGGCGTCCTACATCTGGGTGCGCGGCCTGGTTCTGGTCATTTCCGGTGGCCGCTCGGCACAGGATCTGGCGCCAGCCATCCGCTGGTTCGCCATCCAGCGCCTCGCCGGCCTGCCGTTGACCGCCTGGATCGCCGTCGCCTGTTTCGTCCTCTTCTCGCTGATCATGGCCAAGACGCCGTTCGGCCGCCACCTGATCATGATCGGCGGCAACGAGACGGCGACCTTCCGCGCCGGTATCCGCGTCAACCGCAATTTGGTCATTGCCTTCGTGCTTGCCGGCGCCATTGCCGGCCTCGCCGGCTGGCTGCTCGCCATCCGCACCTCCGGCGCCACCGCCAATCTCGGCGTCGGGCTGTTGTTCAACGCCTTTGCCGCCGTCGTCATCGGCGGCGTCAGCCTGAAAGGCGGTGTCGGCACCTTGCCCGGCGTCTATGCCGGTGTGCTGCTGCTCTCCTCCATCAACACGGCGATCAATCTGATGGGCCTGCCGGCCAATTTCACCCAGGTGATCCACGGCCTGCTGGTGCTCGCCGCCGTGCTGCTCGACGCCTTCAAGCAAACCATTCGCCAGAGACTCGCATGACAGGACAACTCGCATGACCGGACGGCTGCAAGACAAGGTCACGCTGATCATCGGCAGCGCGCGCGGCATCGGCAAAGGCATTGCGCAGCGCTTTGCCGAGGAAGGCGCAAAGTTGATCCTGGCAGACAGCGAGGCCGAAGCGGGCCAGGCGACTGCCGATCAGTTCGGCGCCGCCTTCATCCGCACCGACATCTCGCAAATGACTGAGGCCGAAGCAGCGGTCGCGCTGGCGCTAAGCCGCCATGGACGCCTCGATATCGTCGTGCAGAATGCCGGCATCTATCCTTGGCAGCTCATCGAAAACACCAGCCCGGACGATTGGGACCGGGTGATGGCGGTCAATCTGCGCGGAACCTTCAACGCCACGGTTGCAGCGCTGGCGCCGATGAAGGCGCAGCATTACGGGCGCATGCTCTACACGTCGTCGATCACCGGTCCGCGCGTCTCAAGCCCCGGCCACGGCCACTACAGCGCCAGCAAAGCCGGCATCAACGGCTTCATCCGCTCGGCGGCGCTGGAATTTTCGGGCTATGGCATCACCGTCAACGGCGTCGAGCCCGGCAACATCCTCACCGAAGCGATCGAGCTGCATCGCGGCGCCGCTTACATCAAGAACATGGAAGACTCCATCCCGCTCGGACGCCTCGGCAGCCCGCGCGATGTCGCCAACGCCTTCCTGTTCCTCGCCTCCGACGATGCCAGCTACATCACCGGCACGACCATTATCGTCGACGGCGGCCAGTTGCTGCCCGAAGGCAAGGATTTCCGACTGCTGCCGCCTTGATCTTTGTGTTGATCGGCAACCGGCCCGGCTGTGTCTCCTGGCGACTAGAGGTCATTCCAGCGAAAGATACAGCGCTCCCTGCGTTGGCGATCTGACTTCCCTTATAAGTTGTATGGAACCCGAATACTTCTCGAAAGTTGTTCATCAAGTGCCGATCAAGGAGGGTACTTGTGAATGGCAGACAAATTCAGAACCAGCCATATCTACCAGCGGGCTCATGCTTTGGCTGAGGGTGGGTTCCACCAGTCACCGGCCGAGATTGTTGCAGCGTTGCTGGCCGAGGGCTTTCCGGAAGCCGCCGAGTTGCTGAACTCCGAAAACATCCGTGCCGACCTTCGCCGGGTTTGTGGTGCAGCGACCGCCAATGGCCGGCAAGTCGCCACCAACCTGGGACCTCGTTATTGACGCGCATAAAGGCAACATCGGCGGGTTTCGACCCGGCGCATGTGCCCTACGGCTGCTCCCGCCGTGATCAGCCGGATTTCTTGTACAGCAGCTCAGGCCGGTACTCGAAATGCATGGTGTCGTAGTGATACCAGCGCCCGCCCCAGATGAAGCCGTTTTTCTCAAACAATTCCACGATTTCCAGCGGAATCCGGTTCTTGAACGGAATGTGCGCCTTCGGGTTGGTTTTGTTTCTGTTGTTGTACCAGTAGTCGGAGAAGCCGACATTGATATCGAAGGCTGCACCGAACGAGTGGATGCTCAACCGGTTTGTGCCGGCGATAGGCCGCCAGACAAAGCCACCGCCGGGCTTGAGCCCGTAACGGCTCAGCTCGGCGGGCATCGCCTCCAGGGCATCGGAGATCTTGCCCAGCCGGTCATCGATGTCGAAAACCTTGGTAACCTGAACGGTCTTCTTGCCGAGTTTCGGCAGCCATTTGACGTTGGCGATGTGCTTGCCCACCTCCGCGGCACTTTTGCCGTAGAGCTTCTCGAAGAAGGCTTCGTTGCGGATACGGCCCGGATCGAAATCCTCCGCCGGGACCAGCGCACCCTCCGCTGCCTTCGGGTAGACATAGCGAAACATGTCTTCGATGTCGGGGCTCTCCAGCAGCGCTTCGGCGTCGCGCGCCTTGCCGTCGTCCCACACCATGGTGGTGCCGTCGGTCCAGGTCAGGACATTGCCCGAGATGGTGAAAAGTCCGGGATAGGCCTTGAGCAAGGCTACTTTGGCGGCAGGCTGGTCTACGCCGTCTCCAGCATCCGTCGCATGTGCGAGACGCCCGGTGCCAACGATTGCCAATACGATCATCAGCTGCAGCAGCAGGCGCCTGGGATGGTCGATCATTGTCCCGCCTCTCCGGAGAGCCAATCGATTGCTGGCCAAGACCCTTATCAAATCCGGATCGATGACGGCAGCTCACTGGCCACCAAGCGGGAATTCAGCTCATCCCGCTGTTGGCAATGGCTTTCGTTCATCTTGCATTTGGCAAGGCTGCTGTAAGATGGGGCGTGAATCAATAAGGGAGACAAATCGTGTCAAAAACCTCCAGCGCCCTGATCCGGATGGCGTTCACATTCATTTGCCTGGTCGGCCTGGCCTCGGCCGCTTCTGTTCTTTTCCCCACCACGGCGTCGGCCCAGCGCATGCAGCGATGCGCTGACGAGGGTGGCACCTGCCGCCTGCCCTACCCCGCGGAAGTGGTCTATGGCGCGCGCGGCCAGACCACCTCCCGCTTTTTCGACCGTCCTGCCGTGTCCTGCTCAAATCGTGTATTCGGCGACCCGGCGCCCGGCCGCGACAAGGCCTGCTACATCGTTAGGCGCGGCGGCGGTAACGATTATGGCGACAATGACGACGACAATTACGGTGACAACGACTACGGCCAGGGCCGCGGCAGGTGGGTGGCCTGCGCCAGGGAGAATCAGTACTGCGATTTCCGTGGCCGCAAACTGGTCCGCTACGGAGCGCGCGGTCAGTTCACGCAAGGCGTTTTCAGGAACGGCGTGCGCTGCGGCAACGATGCCTTTGACGAGGACCCCGCTCCCCGTGCGAAGAAGACCTGCTACATCAGGCAGTAGCCGGTATACTGGAAGAAGGCGGGCGCGGCCGGTTGCGGTCGCGTCCTCGCCACCGGTCACACGCAGCTGAGTTGCGAACGTGAAAGGCGATGGACGTCAAGGCCTGGGCCGGTATGCGGGATATGGTGGGCGATGACGGGCTCGAACCGCCGACATCTTCGGTGTAAACGTACAGCTACCGTATCCCTCCAATTCCCGGCAGATCATCGATCGATTGTTTTAACTAAGCTTTTTACGATGGGGCGTCTTTCCAAATCACCCGAGTTCCCCTACTAGGAGCCTGACTCTGTAATGGGACCCGCCGAGGCGATCTGGGTCGGCAGGGATTCTGGCGTGGATGACAGAGTGCGTCCGATCGAGCCGCGGTTGTGTCACAATGATCAGGCCGGTGTCATCGATCTTTGTGCTCCTGCCAGCTTGA
>NZ_JBFUEY010000016.1:0-122197 GCF_056403715.1 Mesorhizobium sp. P2_F5
GTCGAGGCAAGGCCTGGCGCCGGGATGCTGTCGGTCGGCGTCGAATCGCCGATCGAGATGGTCAGCGTGGTGTGCGAGGTGTCGCCGTCGCCGTCCTTGATGGTGTAGGTGAAGACGTCGTCATGGCCGCCGGCCGAGCCGGCATCGCGAACGTAGGTATATGTTCCGTCGGCGGCCAGCGTCAGCTTGCCGTAGAGGCCCTGGACCTGAACGCCGAGCGAGCCGGTGGCATCGGTATTGGTGTTACCAGCCTGGACGCCAACCACTGTCGCACCGTCGGCGCCCTGGGTGTCGGCAACGCCGTCCGTGGCGTTCGCGTCGACCGCGTCCGTACCGCCGACAAGCACATTGCCTGTCGCGGGGCCAAACTGGCCCGCGGCGACGCTGTCGGTATCGGCAACCGCCGTCGGCACGTCGTCGACGATGGCGACGGCAAAGGTGGTGCTGGCCGAATCGCCGTCGACATCCGTAACTGTGATGCTGAAATTGTCCGGAACCGTGTCGTTGGGATTGAATCCGTCCCCCTGAAGGGGATGAGTGACCGATTCGGTCACCGTGTAATTGTATTCGATAGCACCTGTGCTCGGATTGTAGGAGACGATCGTCAGGTAGCCGAAATCGCCGGGAATCTGCTGGCCGACACCGGTAACGGTGACGCCGTTGATGACGATCGACCCGATACCATCCGGCGCGTCGATGGTGATCGTTCCAGTGCCGGAGGTTTCCGCGTCACTCGGCGCGTTGCTGCCCGGCGATTGGCCCTGGCCGCCGTCAAGACCGGTTTCGCTGGCCGCCTGGTCCGGGGTGAGCAATGATGTGGCCACCACTGAAACCGGCCTGTCGACAACGGACGGAAACAGTTCGCGCCGATCCAGAAGCCCAAATTGCAGAGCCGTGGGCGGCAACAGCGCCGACAGGCCAAACCCGTCGCCGATGCCACCTGGGGGAACCGAGAAGTCTCCGCCTGCACTTGAGTTCGAACCGCCCGGGCCGGCCGATATCGAACCATCGGCACCGAAGGCGACATCGACATGGCTTGCCTCAAGGGCTGCCAGCAAGGCAACGCGCGGCACCTCGACGTCACCGATGATGAAGGTCGGCACGTTGAGCGCGCCATCCTTGATCACGATCACCGTGCCATCAGCCTGTTCGAGCACGAGGTTGTGGCCGTCGACCTTGATGTTGTCGATCGAGACGTTGGCCGGAAGCTTCACCACGTTGCTGGCGTCGGCCACGTATTCGTGCGGCGCAGCTGTCGCCGGGGCCTTCGCCTCCGCAGGTGCATCTTGTTTGACGGGCGCGCCGCTGCCGACATCGACCGGTACGGGCTCGGCAGGCGCCGCCTGAGCGGCCTGCGCTACCTGCGTTCCCGCCTGCGACGGCGAGCCGCCATGTTCATCGTGAGAGCGCTGGTCCCAAGAATTCGAGACGGTGTCCAATTCGTTACTGTTCGTCATAACCAAACCCCTCCGGTATTTCCCGGAAAGAGACAGTGACGGCTCCTGCTTTGCAACTATCCCACAATCATTTTCATATATTCTGATATGCCTGTCTCGGCATTTTTTATACGTGGTAAACTCCAAACATATAACCTGGTATACACTGGCTGAGCCGCGGTCCGTTTGATATCCGCCAGCCAGGCCGGATTGGTAAACAGAAGTATAAATTTGAATAAAACTTTACGAAAGGTGGATGTTCCTGTTTTCCTGAAACTTATCCACCTTCCTTTCCAGTAATTTGAGACAAGATTGGTAGCGTCCACAGTCAAAGGTGGGCGTCATGAAAAAAGAAAAATCTGCCCCGGGGATAACCGGGCTCAAGCTGCTCCTGCTGGCAATGGGCATCGCAAGCCTGCCGCAGCCATCCTCCGCAAGCGCCGTTGCCGTGGATAACGGCGCTGTCGCTGGAATGCTGGCGAGAGTCGAAACCCCGCCCAGTCTCGGCGGCGTTTCGCTGGCTCGACCGCAACCCTGGCAGCCCGTTTCAGCCTACAGGATCGGCAGGATTTTCGGCAGCTATGGTCCTGCTGCCGTTCATGAAAATCCTGCTCCTTCGATCGCGCAGGACGACGCCGGGATCGACCCGATCCAGACTGCGGCGATCATTCCCGGCGTGTTCGGTTCGGTTGCCCTGTCGATGCGCAATTTCCCGGTCTCGGCGCGCTGGGCGCCTGTCTACAAGGCAATTGTCGAGTGCACCGCGGGCAGTGCATGCGAGCGCAAGAACAGCACCTTTGCCGGGATCGTCAAGGCAGCCGGGGACAAGGGTTTCATCGACAAGCTGTCTTTCGTCAACTCAAGTATAAATCACGCGATCGCCTACAAGAAGGACAGCGTGGTTTACGGCAAGCTCGACTACTGGGCGAAGCCTTCGGAAATCCTCGAGCGGCGGGCTGGGGACTGCGAGGATTTTGCCATCCTCAAGATGGCCGCGCTGTTGCACGCAGGCATCCCGGCTCAGAGCATGTCGCTGGTTGTCTTGCAGGATCGCAAGCGCGGTTTCTTTCATGCCGTGCTGTCGGTCAGCACCGGCAGCGGCGTTTTCATTCTCGACAGCCTGAGCAATGTCGTTTCGCGCGACAGCGATCTGCCGAGCTATGTTCCGCTGTATTCGTTCAGCACCGACCGCGCGTGGATCCATGGCGCAAAGACCGGCTCTGCGCAAATAGCCGATATCAAGGGCGGCCTTTCGACGGTCGCGCCGGGCGAAGGTTTGCAGAAGTAAGTATGCCGTCAGGGGGTGTCTTCGGAGCCCTAGCCGCCGAAGACGAACGCCATCAGCAGTTCCGGCTCGACCACCGGCGCCCTCACCGCATTCAGTTGACCGCGGTAGCGGCGGTCGCCGGCGCCAATGACGAAGCCGGTGGCGACCGGCGTCTCGCCATTGGCATCGAGCCTGGCGAATATATCGGCGACATTGAGGTCCAGCGCCAGCTTGAGGTCATGGCGCGCGTCCTCGTTCGGCGCCGCCGGCAATTGACGACGCACCAGTTGCTGGAACGGCGCATTGAAGGTCAGGATCTTCTTCGACGATGACAGGGCAAAGGCCGGCGAGGGACAGGCGACCAGAATGGCGCTGATGGTCTTGATCGACGCGAGCCTCTGCAAGGTGAGGTTCTGGTCGGCCAGTCCACGCATGCAGGCCACCCGGATTGCCGATGTCAGGTTTCCGGTGTTGGCGTGGCTCTCGGCGATCTCCTCGATCAGCATGCCGATCGTGCATTTCCGGTTTTCGGCCATTTGCTTCAGCGAGGCCCAGAACGCCCGCTCCAGACGAATGCCGCGGCGCGTACCGCCACGCGCCACAACCCGGAACTCCAGTCCGAAGTCCTCTGCCGCCAGCGGCGGCAGCAGCCGGTCGCGATCGGCAGGAGGGGAGATCGCGCTACCGCTCACTCATCGCCTCCTCACGCGCCTTGTTGATCGGCTTCATTAGGTAGGTGAGGATCGTCTTGCGTCCGGTCTTGATGTCGACCGAACAGATCATGCCGGGGATGATCGAATAGGTCTTGCCGTCTCGTGTCAGCGTCGATTTGTCGGTGGCGACTCGAACCTGATAGTAGGGTTCACCGGTCTTCTGGTCGACCAGGCTGTCGGCGGTGATGTTCGAGACCTTGCCTTCGATGCCGCCGAAGATCGAGAAGTCATAGGCAGTCACCTTGATCAGTGCATCCTGCCCCGGCCGGATGAAGGCGACGTCTCGGGGTGAAACCCGCGCTTCGACCAGCAGGGTTTCGGAGGTCGGCACGATACCCGCGACGACTGCGCCGGGCTGGACGAAGGCGCCGACCGTGTTGATGTCGAGCGTGTTGACGATACCGTCGACAGGCGAACGGATGTCGGTGCGCGCCACCTTGTCGGTGGCGCCGCGGATCGTCTCATCCACCACCGATAGGTCGGCCAGCGCCTGCGTGAGATCGCTGAGCGCCTCCTGTTGCAGCTGCAGGCCGAGTTCATCGACCTGAAGCTGGGCTTCCGTGATGGCCGACTTGGCTTTCTTGATGGTTTCTCCGGCGAGTGCCAGCTGGCCATTGAGCTCGGTCTGCTCGCGCTCGACGCGGAGCTGCTCGGTTCGTGCCATCAGGCCCTTCTTGACCATTGCTTCGACCAGCTTCGCCTCCTGGTCGCTGACGACCAGATTCTTGGTAAGGCGATCGGCATTGGCGTTGGCCTCGTCCAGTTCCTTCTCACGCTGATCGAGGCGCGACTTGAGAACCGACAGCTTGACTTCGAAGTTGTCGCGGCGCGCGATGAGCAGCTTCTGCTCGTTGTCGCAGATTTCCGGCGCCACCTTCTGGATCTCGGACGGGCAGGGGAACGCGCCCTCGAGAGTGCCGGTCTGTTCGAATTTGAGCCGTGCAATGCGCGTCTGCAGCGCACGGGCCTTGGCCTGCTGCTCGCCGAGGCTGGAGGTGTTGAAGGTGTTGTCGAGGCGAATGATGAGGTCGTTCTTCTTGACGACCTGCCCGATCGTCACGGCGATTTCCTGAACAACGCCAGGCTCACTGGCCTGGATGATCTGGGTCTTCGACGCCGGTATGATCTTGCCGTCGCCGCGTGCGATTTCATCGACCTCGGCAAAGGACGCCCAAGCGACCGAACTCGCAAAAAGCGCTCCGATGATGAATATCGACGCCGACGCAAAAAACGGCGGCCGGTCTTCCCTGGCAAGCATTTCCGACGCCCCAACGTATTGAATGCACTCAAGTCTGATTCTGTCAGGCGCTTGTTCTCTGCAGCGCCTGTATTACTTGGTCTTTCGGTCCATCTGCAACGATCTTGCCCTGCTCGATGACAATCAGGCGGTCGGCCAGCTCGAGCATGCTGAAGCGGTGCGTCGAAACGATCAGCGTCGTGCTGCGATCGAAAGCCACCTTGAGCTGCTTGATCAGCTGGCGCTCGGAAGCCAGATCCATCGAGCCGGACGGCTCGTCCAGGAAGACGATTTTCGGTTTGGTCAGCAACAGGCGGGCAATTGCCATTGTCTGCCTCTGGCCGCCCGAGAGATTGGTGCCGCGCTCGCCGACATTCATGTCGTAGCCGCGCGGATGGCGGGAGACGAAATCGTCGACGCCGGCAGCCTTGGCCGCTTCGACGATCTGTTCATCGGTCGCCTCCGGACACGCCATCAGGAGATTTTCCTTGATGGTGCCCGAAAACAGATCGTTGGCCTGCGCAACGATACCGACCGCGGCACGAACCTCCGACGGGTGGTATTGGCGGATGTCGATTCCGTCCAGCAACAGCTCGCCGGAGGTCGGCAGGAAGAGCCTGCCGATCAGCCGCCCCATAGTTGTCTTTCCCGAGCCTATGCGTCCGATGATGCCGATCCGTTCACCGGGCTTCACCGAGAAATTCACGCCGGTCAGAACTTCGTTTTCGGAACCCGGATAGACAAAGCCGACATTCCTGAACGCCATCGCGCCATTGCGAATGGGGCGGTTGACGAAACCAACCGTGTCCGGCCGATCCTCCGGCTGCGCCATGATCGAGTTGACAATTCGCAAGGAGAGCATTGCCTGACGAAGTCTGGACAAGGTAATAGCGATCTGCCCAAGCGGAGCCACCGCCCGGCCCGCCAGCATGACGGTGCCGATGATGGCGCCGGTGGAGACATGCCCTTCCGAGAAGGCATAAGCGCCGGCCACGATCAGGGCGATGGTCACCAGCTGCTGGATGGCCTGCGTTATGTTGCTGGCGGCGGCCGAAAGCTGCTTGATCTTCTCAGAGGTGTTTGACGCGTTCTTGGAATGCTCTGCCCATTTTCGCAGAAGATACGCCTCTGCCCGCAGCGACTTGATCGTCTCCAGCGTGGAGATGGATTCAACCAGTAGGGCCTGGCGTTGCGAAGCCTCGTTCATGGACGCGGCAACGCGTTTGCCGATACGCCGTTGCGTGATCAGCCCGACGATCACGGAGGCGACAAAGGCAATGGCCGGTATGATGACCAGCCAGCCGCCTATCGCATAGATGACAAGAAGAAAGACGAAGACGAATGCTGTGTCGATGAAGACGCTGACGGTGTTCGACGTGAAAAACTCGCGTACGAACTCGTACTGCGTCACCCGATTTGCATATTCGCCGGTTGAACCGGGCCGTGCCGACAAGGACGAGTTCAGCACCTTCTCGAACAGCATATAGGAGATGCGAAGATCGGCCTTGCGCCCGGCATAGTCGATCAGCGACGCTCTGGCGGTTTTCAAGAGCAGGTCGAACAGAATGACCGCGCCGATCCCGATCGACAGCACCCAAAGAGTCGAGATCGCCTTGTTTGGCAAGATCCTGTCGTAGACATTCATGGTGAAGATCGGCGAGGCAAGGGCCAACAGATTGATGAATACCGCTGACAGGATGACCTTCGAATAGGTGCGCCAGAATGGCCCCATCGTTCCGGTCAACCAATGTCGCCGCTCAATCTTGGCCGCCGAACCGACGCTCATCCCCTCGACCGCGTTGGCATAGGTTATCGAGAAGGAAACGCCGCCGCTTATGTAGCTTCCGGCAAGTTCGGATTTGCTGATGGTTGTGCGACCGTCCTCCTGGGTAGCGGTCGTAAATCCACCGTCCTCTGTCTCGGCAAGCAGCGCAACCGGCAATTGGCTGACGCGAAACAGGATGGCGGGGAGGTCGATGCGTCCGCGAAGAAAATCGCGATGGCTGAACTCCGTGATTTCAAGACCGACACGTTCGGCAAGATGCCGAATGGCGTCGATATCGATTCGGGTATCCGACAGCGGCACGCCGGCAAAGAGCACGGTCTCGGCACTCGGCCTGCCGAGGTAGCCGGCAACAGCCGAAAAGCAGGCCTTGAAGGCCTCCTTTGGGGACAGGATTTTAGGTTGTGGGTTCACGATCCGCCCGCAGGACTATCGTTAGACCTTGGCCTTACTACTTTTTCCTTACCGGCGCGAGGATATCGAAAGGCAGATCGTTCTTTTGCTCCGACGGCGTGCGTGCATAGGTTTCGGTGTCGGCCGTTTCCGGTGCATTGAACTCGGCCTTGGCGTAGGCGGTTGCCTGTTTGGCCGGCTGAAGGTCCATGGTCTTCAGCAACTGTCCGGTTGCCGCCAGCAGCCGGTACTGGGCAAAAAGCGAGGCGTAGGACGCGGTGTCGGCAAGCGTCGCTGTGTTGAACCGCGTGTTCTGTGCGTCAAGCACGTCGAGCAGCGAGCGCTGTCCGACCTTGAACTGCTCGCGATAGGACGCCACCAACTTTTCGTTGGCGGCTGCCTGAAGCTTCAGCGTCTTGGCCAGGTCGGCCTGCCGGAAGCGTCGATCCCATGACGTGCGGACGGCTTCCTCGATCTCACGCAGGACCTGGTGCAGGACAAGGCGCTGCTCGCTGGCGCGGCGGACTTGTTCCTGCTCGTTGGCCTTGTCGATGCCGCCGCGATAAAGGTTCCAGCGCAGCACGACCCTTGCCTGAAGGTCGTTCGTGTCGCCATCACTGCCATCGATGTCGGATCCTGCCCGGGCGACACCTTCGGCGGTGATCGAGGGCCCGAATTTTGCCCGTGCGGCATCCACGAGGGAAGCCGCGGCGTCGATATCACTGTTGGCCATATGCACGCGCGGATTGTTCTGTCGTGCCAGCCCGATTGCTTCATCAAGCGATCTCGGCAGCGCGGCGGACACATCGCCCGGCCTCGAGGCGCTGGTCAGCGGCTTTCCGACAGTCTTGAAGAACCGGATCTTTGCGGCCTCTAGTTCCTCTGTGGCTTCCTGCATACGGGCCTTGGCGGCGAACAGCCGCTCCTCAGCCTGCTGCCGATCGGCCTCGTTCAGCGCGCCGCCGGCAATGCCTTGCCGGATGTCGCCGAGAATTCCCTGATGGAATCCGAGGTTCTTCTTTGCTTCGACAACGATCGAGGCCTGCAACATGGCTTCGAGGTAATCCTGGACAACCGAGAGCCCGATGAATTCGGACCGTTCCAGAACCCGGAACGAGGCGCCGTCGACGCGCGAGGCCTGGCGGTTCAGTTCGGCGCGCCTTGCACCGCTGTCGTAGAGCGTCTGCGTAACCGTGAGGTCGGTTTCAGCTGGATAGAGCGTGTCGTTCTCGATGGAAAGCGAGCGCCTGTCCGGATTGTCGAGGCGGCGAGCCCCCGCTGACGCTTCCAGGTCGACGCTGGGAAGATAAAGCCCCTTTGCCTGGCGCAGCTCGAATTCGATTGCTTCGCGGTTTTCGATAGCCTGGCCAATCTCGGGATTGGACTCCACCGCGACCGCCATGGCCTCTTTAAGAGTGAGCGCGTGAGCATTCCCACAGCTCAATATGGCAACCGTCGTCAGCAGGCCAAGTCGCTTGCATATGGCCGACATAGTTGTCGAATTCATTTTACCCCGCCCCAACGTTTCCCCCTGCACCTTATCTCAAGCGCTACAACCCAAGCATGATTATCTACAAGTTTACAATTTAGTGACCTCTAAAACGCTGGATTCAAGCCATTAAGTTACGCAATGTAACAAAAATAGCACAAAAAATGCCCGGCCGGGTTTTTACGCGCGACCTGCCCACGCTCGCACATGGCAAACGGGAAGGTCCACGAAAAGGGGTTGTGACGCTCTCTTACAAGCAATTTTCCCTAAACAGACCGACTATTTCTGGGTGCATGTTTCTCCGCGGGTACCGGCAACGCCTGGTTGGCAGCTGCTGTTGGCACGCGAGCTTAAGCCTGGTTCCGATGACCTTCAAGCAGGAACGACACTCCGGTTAAGCGCCGCCTACCACGTACGGGTGTTTCATCGGTCTGCGACCCTTGGAACTGACGGCGCCCGGGCGGAATGCCGTGCTGTGACCGGCAGGTGTCACCGCTTTCCTACTCCGTTGTGCCGGCTTTTTTCCTGCGCCGGTTGGTGTGCGACTGCGCGACGGCCATTTGCAGCTCGGGTGTGATCTCTAGAGGCGCATTCTCTGCCTCATGTGGGTTCTGCAGCCCCTGGACGTGGACGGTCGGGAATGGCAGCTCGATGCCCTGCTCCTTGAAGACCTGACGCAGCCGCACATAGAATTTGCGTTTCATGCCGAAAGCGCCTCCGGGTCTGGTCATGGCCTTGACCCTCAATACGATGCCATACTCGCCGAACTCCTGTACGCCCTGCATCTTGATCGGGTCGAGCACCCAGTTTTTGAACTCGGGATCTTCCGCCAGTTCGAGGCCGATTCGCTTGATCAGCTTGCGGGCGAAGTCGATATCGGTGTCATAGCCGACGGTGATGTTGAATTTGTCGATAACCCAGTCACGGCTCTGGTTCTGGACTGCCCCGAGTTCACCGAATGGTATCGTGAACAACGGACCACGATGGTGGCGCAGCTTCACCGAGCGCAGCGAAAAGCTTTCCACGGTACCCTTGTAATTGCCCGAGGAAATATATTCGCCGACACGAAACGCATCATCGAGCAGAAAAAATACGCCCGAAATGATGTCCTTGACGATCGTTTGTGCGCCAAAACCTACGGCGACGCCGACGACGCCAGCACCGGCGATCAGCGGGCCGATCTGGATACCCAGCGACGCCAGCATCATCAGCACCGCCATCACGATGATCGATGCGACCAGAATGTTCTGGAGGATCGGCAAGAGCGTGTGCAGCCGAGCCTGCTGCGGATCGAGGATCGGGACCTCCTCTTCGCTGATCACAGGGTGCGGCATCTCAATGCCCAGTTTTCGTTCGATCAAAGCCTTGATGATCGACCAGCCGAAATCGGCTGCGAGGGCAATGACCACGACATTGATCAGGCCGCGCAATATGAACATCGTCGTCGTATCGCTGTCGTGCATGGATTGCATGTTCAGACCCCAGACACGCGCGAGAAAGTAAGCCGCCGCCAGGATGAAAATCATTCGGATTGCGCGATCGACGACGGCGATCGTCACCGCCGGGATCGTCGGCCGGCCGGCATCTTCCGAACCCGGTCGCAGGACGAAATTAACCCCGCGCTGCGTCAGCACGATCGCCAAAGGCAGGAAGAATGCGGCGAAGGTAAACCAGAAATAGGTATAAAGGCCGGCGATGCGCTGCAGGAACAGAACAACGAAGTAAGCAGTCAACAGCCATGTCGTTTCCGCGTGACCGCCATGGCGTGCACCGTCTCGCAGCGTTCTTGGCCGGCGCCAGATGGCAAGCAGCAAGAGCACCAGCAGCACGAAATCGGCGCCCAGTGACAAGACCATCATTCCGTCCTGATCGATGCCGAGACCCGGCAAGAGGATAAACGCGGCGCCGAAGAAGGCGAAGACGCCGACGATCCGGGGTAGCCAATAGGCCCAATGGTCAGCCGTCTCGTTGGTGATCGGCAAAGCACGAACCTCGACGGCGTTCTCGACGTTCATGAAGGAAGGGACGAGCGTGGCCATCACGTACAGGCGCACACCCCATGTAAGGACTGCCGCCATCAGAAATGTCAGCACAATCTCGCGGATAAGCATTGGCCAGTCGAACAACATGAATGCGCCGGCGCTGCCTAGTGCGAACGAGACGATCAGCATGCTGGAATAAAGCGCGCGACCACCGATCTTCTTGGCTCGCCCGATGGGCGTATCCTTCGGTTGCGCAATTACCCAAAGACGAAATGGGCGAGTGACTTTGTACGTTGCCCAAGTAAGCGCCAGGCCGGCAGCGATGAACATCGCAATCAGAATAAGGACGCTGACGGGCCCCTTGCTGGACATATCCTGCATGGTCTCTGCGCGAACGCGCGCGAACTGGCCTGGCAGCAGCGGCAAAGTCCGCACGATCCTTTCGATATGATGCCTGATCCGATCGAGCGTCGAGGATGCCATCGTATTCATCTGGCCGGGTGCGGCCGCGGCGTCGGACGACGCGTCGGTCGGCGAAGCTCCCGTCTCGGCAGGTGTTGATCCGGCGTCCTGATTTCGTTGTTCGGCCACCCAGGCCTTCACCGACGGATCGTCGAGAAGCTCGAACAGCTGTTTGACCCTTTCCGGCGGGACGGCCGCCGGCGCCTGCGCCTGCGCCTGACCAGCCAACAACAGGGCGATCCCAAAGACGAGCGGCCTGGCAATCAGGACAAACATCGCCGTCAGATCTCCGAGGCGTCGTGCCGGGCGCGCCAGAGCTCTGGCTCCCAATCGTCGATTCATGAGTGGCATAGTGCTGTAACCTTCCGGTCAAATCGGCGAGCAAAGACAGCTAGGTCCGTCGTTGCTCCTACCTTGGACAAGCCGATGTTGTGGTGCAAGTCTCATCGTTCCTGGCTAGTCCGTTGGGCAGGGCGCCTGGCGACCGGCAAGGCTGTCGTCATGGCCATTGTTTTCATGCATTGGCGACAGGGGACGCGCTGCCGCGTCTTGCGGGGCCACAATGGTAATTGATTTTATTGATAAAAGTGACCCCAGCGCTTTGAGGTGTCCATCGCCATTCCTGTTGTTTTCGACATAAGCCTTATGTCTCTCCCTTATGTCGGAACGGCTTTACAGCTCGGCAGTTAAGGATAATTTATATCCATAAGGATACGTAATATCCTTAATTGCAAGTCGACCATGGCATCATCATCGGTCGAGCCGACCCAATTGGTCTAAAGCTGCAGGCAGCAGGAGATAAACATGAGCCAAAACCACACCGCACATGTCGAAAGAGCGAGGCCCGACGAGTTGGTTCCATCGCGCTACGCGCTGCGGATCGGCGACATTGACGTGATGATCATCAGCGACGGTGTGCTGCCTCTGCCGACCGAGACAATGTCCACCAACGTCGACCCGGCCGTGCGGGCGGCCTGGTTCAAGGACATATTCCTGGGGCCGGATGCGTTCGACTGGGCGCTGAACGTCGTCGTGGTGCGCAGCGGCGGCCGGACCATCCTCGTCGACGCCGGGTTGGGGACCGAATTTTCGGGCTTTCCGCGAGCCGGGCAGTTGCTCCATCGACTGGAAGCCGCCGGTATCGATCTTGGGTCCGTGACTGACGTGGTGCTTACCCACATGCACATGGACCACGTTGGCGGACTACTCGTCGACGGGGTAAAAGACCGGCTGCGTCCGGACCTGCAAATCCACGTGGCCGCTGCCGAGGTCAAGTTCTGGGCAGAGCCTGATTTCTCCCACACCGCCATGCCGTCGCCGGTGCCGGATGTGCTTCGATCGGCCGCCAAGCAGTTCTTGAACGACTACCGCAGCCATTTGCGTCCGTTCGAGGAAGAGCATGAGGTGACGCCGGGCGTGATCGTCCGTCGCACTGGAGGCCACACCCCCGGGCACAGCGTGGTTCGCGTATCATCCGGCGATGAGCGGCTGACGTTCGCTGGCGACATAGTGTTCCCGGTCGGGTTCGACCATCCCGACTGGCACAATGGCTTCGAACACGACCCCGAGGAGGCGGTCCGCGTCCGGGTCCGACTTTTACGGGAAATGGCGGCGACTGGTGAACTGCTGGTAGCAACACATATGCCATTCCCGTCCATTGGCCGGGTGGCGGTCGCCGGCGACGCCTTTCGATGGGTGCCGGCCTTTTGGGACTATTGATCGGCTAAGCCTTCGTCCTGACGACATATCGACGGGCCGGCTTCTCATCGAGAGGGCCGGCTCTCTTCGCATATTCTGCGGAAGCGCGGAGTGGGCCTCCGCTATTTGATACGGCAATTGACGATCCGGCTTCCATAGCCAGAACGGTCAGCCCTCTTCAGAGGATCGTAGACAAACGCCTGGGCAATCCCTGTCGGAGCGCAGGTCGGCGCGCGCCGCGCGGGTGCAGACACTTTCAGCGTCGGGATGCGTCGTGGACGCAAAATCAAAGCGATCTCAAGGCAAAAACAACGCGCTCTGAAGGCCACCTCAAAGCGCGCTTTCCGGCTCTGCCGCATAGTCCTCCTGCAACACAGAGAAGCCGCCAAGCAGCGTCTGAAACCATCAACCGGACCTTGAACCCAGGAGTACTTGAAATGACCAAGATCGCACTCACCGCCGCAGCCATCCTCATCGGCATGGGCACGGCTTTCGCGCCTCCGGCCCTGGCCAAGACCGCCACCGGCGTCAAGAACATCGTGCTTGTGCACGGCGGCTTCGTCGACGGCTCGGGATGGAAGGGCGTCTACGACATCCTGACCAAGGATGGCTACACCGTCAGCGTCGTCCAGAACCCAACCGTATCTCTCAAGGAAGACGCGCTCGTCACCCGCCGTGCGATTGATGCCATGGGTGGCAAGGTCGTGTTGGTCGGCCACAGCTATGGCGGTGCCGTTATCAGCGAAGCCGGCACGGAAGCCAACGTTGCGGGCCTCGTCTACATCGCGGCCTTCGCTCCCGACAAGGGTCAGTCCATCATCGACATGCTGGCCAATCCTGAGAAGGCAGACCCGGTGCCACCGATCCTGCCGCCCGTGGGCGGCTTCCTGTTCCTCGACAAGGCGAAGTTCCACACGTCTTTCGCCGGGGATGTCAGCAACAAACTCGCAGCGTTCATGTACGCCTCGCAGGTACCATTCGGCCTTGAAGGGGCAGGCGGCAAGGTCAGCGACCCGGCCTGGCGGACAAAGCCCTCCTGGTACTTGTTGACCACCGACGACAAGATGATCCCACCGCGTGTCCAGAAATTGATGGCCGATCGCGCCAAGTCGCAAATCACCGAGGTCGCTGCCAGCCACGCTGTCTACGTGTCGCAGCCCAAGGTGGTGGCCAAGATCATCGAGACGGCGGCCCAGGCGCTCTCGGCTCAATAGGCCAACGCGGCGGGGGAGGGGCTCCCCCGCCGTCGCTCTCATCGGCGAGATTTGAAGACGAACCGAGCAACTCCCGTCCACGGCGGCTTCGTCAGGCTGGCAATGCCAGTGAACCGCTGGTGCCGCTCCGTGATCAGTCCGTCCAGTTCGCAAGCAGCGTGGCGGTGCTGGTAAGGGCTATCTGCTGCGGCATGCGCGGCAACAAAAGGTCTATGGTCGCCTTGTGGGATTCCAGCGACCCACTGGTCACGGCATCCTTCACCACGATTATCCTGTATCCTCTGTCGATGGCGTCGAAGACCGTCGCGAGCACGCAGACATCTGTCTCCACGCCGGTGATTACCAGCGTATCGACGTCGCGGGCGGCGAGCCGGTCCGCCAGCCCGCTGACGCCGAACATTGAATAGGTCGGCTTGTCCAGGGTTTCTGCCTGGCGCGCCAACGCCGTAAGTGGCTCGATCACGTCGACCAGGCCGGGGTCGCTTGACGATGCCTGCACTATTCCCGACCAGTGTTGGTAGTAGCTCCGCCAGTTGCCTTCGGCCGCGTCGGGCGTTTCAGGCACGGTAAAGCGCGCGAAGATCGTGCGGCCGGGCTTCGCCTCGATGATCCTGGCGATGTTGGGCACGATGTCGGCCAGCGTCGGTGTATGCCATTCCGTTTCTTCAGCGAACAGGCGCTGCATGTCGATGCACAGATGAACAGCATTGGGGCCGATGCGTATGGCTGTTTCGGTCATGCCGCCACCTCCAGCGGAACAGTGTGCAAAGGCGACCATGTCAATTCGACAACGTCACCAACCGAGTGCGGCCTCGCATCGCTGTTCTGGGCGAAGATCTTGAAGCTGAGCCCATCGAAAGCCGCCTCGTAGGTCAGTGCCGTTCCCGCATAGACCGATGACGATATCGTGGCACTGACGCGGTTGCTGCGGTCGGTGTCTTTTCCGCCACGCGCTACGTCCCTGATGACAATCTTTTCCGGTCGCACCGCGACCGTCGCCTCGCTTCCCTTAGCAGGCAGCGGTGCGTCGACGGCCACCGTCGATCCGTTGGCAAGCCTGATGCCGCCTGCAACGACCGTGCCGGTGAGGAAATTCGTGTCGCCCAGAAATTCCGCAGCGAAACGGGTCTTCGGGCGCTCATAGACCTCGGTGGGTGCGCCGATCTGCACGATGCGGCCGCGGTCGAGGATCGCCACCTTGTCCGACAGTGTCAGCGCCTCTTCCTGATCGTGTGTCACAAAGATGGTGGTCAGGCCGCTTTCCTTCTGGATGCGGATCAGTTCCACCTGCATCTCCTGGCGCAACCGGCGGTCGAGCGCGGAAAGCGGCTCGTCCAGCAGAAGCACGCTCGGCTTGGTGACGATCGCCCTGGCCAGCGCGACACGTTGCTGCTGACCGCCGGACAATTGCTTGGGTTTGCGGTCGCCGAAACCGGGCAAGCGCACAAGCTCAAGCGCGCGCTCGACCTGCTTGCGCGACTCCTCGCCCTTGATGCCGCGACGGGCGAGCCCGAACGCGACGTTTTCGTTCACCGTCATGTGCGGGAACAGAGCGTAGGACTGGAACACCATGCCGATGTTTCGCGCCCAGACCGGGGTGCGCGTGACATCGTTTCCGCCGATCGCGACATTGCCCTGGTCCGGGATGATGAACCCGGCGATGATGCGCAGCAGTGTGGTTTTCCCTGACCCGGACGGTCCGAGCAGGCTGGTGAAGGACCCTTGCGTGAAGTCCGTGGAAATGTCCGTGAGGACGGGAACCGAGCCATAGTTCTTGGCGATCGAACGAACTTCAACGTTTGTCACTGACGCCTCCCGGCTTTGCGAACAGGGCGAAGATCACGATGACGGCCATCGAACCGACCAAAAGGATGGTCGAGATGGCGTTGATCTCCGGGGTGAAACCCTTGCGGATTGCCGAATAGATCTGCACCGGCAGGGTCGAGAATCCGGGCGTGGCAAGGAAGTATGAGATGACGAACTGGTCGAGCGAGACGGCGAAGGCAAACAGTGCCGCGCCCAGAATGCTTGGATAGAGCAGCGGCAAGGTGATCGAAAAAAAGGCGTGTACCGGCGTCGAGCCGAGGCTCATCGCCGCCTCCTCGAGATCGGCGCGCACGGTCTGGAAACCCGTGCCGACGACCAGCACCACATAAGGGATGGCAAGCGCCACATGGCCGATCAGCAGCGCGTGCAGGCCGCGGCCGATGCCGCTGTAGAAGAAGAACACCAGCATCGCCGTGCCGGTGATCAGCCAGGGAATGGCGATCGGCGGCAAGAGCATGAGCTGAAGCAGCGTCTTGCCGCGAAAGGTTCTCCGCGACAGCGCGACGGAAGCCATGGTGCCGAGCGCCGTGGCGATGATCGACGTGGCGACCGCGATCCAGATGCTGTTGATGCCGGAATTGACGAGCGGAGCGTTGCCGGCAAGCGCCTGATACCAGCGGGTCGAGAAGCTGAACGGCAGTTCGTAGAGCGGGGATTCGTTGAACCCCATCGCCATCATCACCATGATCGGCAGATAGAGGAAGGCGAGGATGGCGGCGATGTAGAAGCGGGCGGCGATTTTCATCTTGGCATCCTCACAAGGCTGTGCCGCGGCGCAGCACGCCGGAGAAGGTGGCGAAGATACCGAGGACGACGGCAAGCATGGTGAAGGACAAGGCAGCGCCGAGTGGCCAGTTGAAGGCCTGCGTGAACTGGTCCTCGATCACCGTGCCCATGGTCACGCCGACGCGGCCACCGAGGATCCTCGGTTCCATGAACGAGCCGATTACCGGCACGAAGATCAGCACCGATCCGGAGATCAGGCCGGGCGCGGCCATCGGCAACAGAATCTTCCAGAGGATCGTCCACCAGCGCGCGCCAAGGCTGCTGGCGGCTTCGACGATGGTGTTGTCGATCGTGACCAGCGCGATGTAACAGGTCAGGATCATGTAGGGCAGGTAGCCGTGCACCAGGCCGACCACCACAGCCTGCCGCGTGTAGAGGAATCCGACCGACCCGGCGCCGGGCCAGACCGAATGGATCGCATAGTCGAGAAAGCCGCCTTCGCGCAGCACCATGGTCCAGGAGAACACGCGCACGAGACCATTCGTCCAGAACGGCAGCAGCACCAGGATCAGCAGCGTCTCGCGCACCTTGCCCTCGGTGGCGCGCACCAGCGCCAGGGCAGCAAAGAAGCCAAGCACCGCGCAGAAAAACGTCGTCCAGAAGCCCATCAGCAGGGATTGCCAGGCAACGCCGAGCAGATAGGGCTGGTCGACAAAGGCCCGGTATTGCTTGAATGTGAAGACGATCGGGGCCTTGCCCATCGGCGTCGCGGTCAGGAAACTGAACGCGAACATGGTGCAGAGCGGCAGGAACACCGCAAGCGTCAGCCAGCCATAGGTCGGCACCAGCAGCGCAGCCGTCGACGCCCATGGCGGCAACGGCTTGCGCGAGCCGCCAGGCTCGCGCAACTGGGTGGAATTGGCCGGATCAAGCGGCATAGAATGCCTTGACCTCTTGCCAGAGATTGTTGAACGCCTCGCGCTGTTCGTCGGTGAGGGCCGCCTGGATTGTCGACGTCTTGAGGTACTTGGGATCGTGAATCTGGCGGGTCAGGTCGTCAGCCGGCAGCTTGTCCATGGCAGCGGTGTTGGCCGAAGCCGGAGCACCCACCTTGGTCGCCCATTCCACATAGAACTCAGGATCGATCATGTAGTTGATGAAGGCCAGGGCCGCATCCGGATTTGCGCTGCCGGACACGACGTTCAGCGTGTCCATCCAGACAAGTGCTCCCTCCTTCGGAACGACGAATTGGACGGGAAGCTTGGAGATGTGCTTCGACCGCGCCGACGAACCTGACCAGTAGACAGACAGGTCGAACTCTTTGGCGGCAAACGATTTATTCCACTGATCTTCGCTCGACCACATCAATTTGACGTTGGGTTTGAAGCTCTTGAGCTTGTCGGTAATGGCGGCCAGATCGGTCGGCTTGTTCATGTCCTGGCCGGTCAGCAGCGCGACGAGCGCCACCATGGTCACGGCATCGTCAGACAGCGCCACGCGCCCGACATTGGCCGGGTCGCCCAATGCCGCGTAGCTGTCCGGGATCGTTCCACCTTCGCGAGCAGCCATGGCTGTCATGCCCCAGACCCACGGAACGCCGTAGCCTGTGCCGTCGATGTTGCGGTTGGCGCTGTTGACCAGATCCGGCGAAAGCCCGGCGGCATTCGGCACTTTGCTGAAGTCGGCCGCAACGACCAGACTGTCGGCGACGGCTTGCGACACGCGGGCGCTGTTGATCAGCACAACGTCGTAGACGCCAGGGTTGGTCCTCAGCTTGGTCAGCATTTCCGGTTCCGAGCTGAAATAGTCGTGCACCACCTGGATTCCGGTCTTTTCGGTGAAGGCCTTCACCGCCCAGGCCTCGTCGGTGCCGTAGCCCTGCCAGTTCAGAACCGTTATGCTGGTCGCGGCCCGTGCCAGCCTCGGCCTAGCCAAACCGGCGGCTGCGGCAGCACCCATGATTGTCAGAAAACTGCGTCGTGTCTGTTGCATGTTCTTCTCCCATTTTTGTTAGTGTACAAACAAACTTCGAGATGGCTTAATTGTCAAGTGATCTCTAATTCGACCGCCGCCGCCCGCTTCGCCCATCATCGATCCAACGGAAATATCACATGCTCAAAAACGCCAATTTGCCCGCCGAACGCGCCTGGAACACATGGTCGGAACGGCCGGGAGAGATGGTGTTCCTGCCGCTCGGCGCACGCATCACGCCCGTGCTGTTCTCGTCCGGCGCGCGTAAGGCGACAACCATCCGCCCGCCTGCCGAAATTCGCTTCGGACGCCACGGCCTCCACGGCGAAGTTATCGATTTCGAGACCAATCATGGCGGCACGCGACTCGAATTCTCCTACGCAAAACGCGATCCCTTCTGCATCGAAGGCCGTTGGTCGGTGCGTGAAAAGCAGGAGTGGGGTCTGCGCTACTGGGTCGTGCTTTGCCTGTCGGCGGAGGACGGGGAAGAGGTCACCTACAGCCATGAAGATGGCGCCGCGACGCTGGCCGTCGGATCCCGATATGTGTCGCTGGTTTCGCGCGACGCACCGGTACAGGTGACCGGTCACGACAGCATCGAAGCCCTGGTCGCCGACATGGACGCCAACGGCTATTTCGATCTCTCTAGCCGGTCGAATTCGGCAAAGGTCATCGCGCTGCGCTTCAATCTCGAAATGATGCCGGAAGCGCGGTTTGCCGTGGCGGTGGCTGACAGCCGCGCGCTTGCGGTGAAGACGGCGAAGCGAGCGCTGGTGACGGACACGGCACCCGCCGCGCCGCTTCACACCGGGCGCAATGAGGGTGCGCTCGACGCGGTGCGCGACGTGATCGGTTGGAACACGCTTTATGATCGCATCAATGCCCGCCCCTATGCCGCGATCAGCCGTATCTGGAATCTCGGCGGCTTCGCCGTCTGGTTCAACGACCAGACGTTCGCGGCGCTGATGGCCGGTCTTTTCGATCCATCGCTTGCGCGTGAAAATTTCGACGTCGCGATGGCCAGCGCGACCCCGCAAGGCAATTTCGCTTGTCTGCTGACCTCGCGCGATTCCTGGGTCGACCGTAGCCAGGCGCCGCATGGCGCCTTTATCGCGTGGACGATGTATCTGCGCAGCCGGGACCGATCCTTACTCGAAAGCGCCTACGGCCCATTGCTGCGGAACAACCGGTGGTGGCGAGCCAGCCGCGATCCGGACGGGCGCGGGCTGGTTTCCTGCGGCACCTCGGACGTCGGCGACGCCCTCTACAAGGGCACGGCTTTCGGCGCGCGCAACGAAACCGGCATGGACAATTCCGCAACGCATGACGAGGCGGTCTACGATCCCGCCACACGCTCGCTGTCGACGTTTGACGTCGGGCTCAACTGCGCGTTGGCGCTCGACACCGAAATGCTGGGAAAGATCGCCCGCGAACTCGGCCACCTCGACGATGCCGCAAGGTTCGAAACTCTCGCGCAGGATACGCGCGACAAAATCCAGGCCGAACTTTGGGACGAGGCGCGCGGGCTGTTCGCCAACCGGCAGCGCCGTGGCGGCTTCGTTTCCAGCGTCGGCCCGACAAGCTTCTATCCACTGTTGTGCGGTGCAGCCAGCGAGGCGCAGGCAGTCCGGCTTCTTGAGCATCTCGCCGATCCCGCTACATTCGGCGGCCAGTTCGTTCTGCCCAATGCGTCGCGCAACGATCCCGCCTACAAGGAAAACGTCTATTGGCGGGGGCGCATCTGGGCGAACGTCAACTATTTCGTCTGGCAAGGCCTGCGCCGTTATGGATTCGAGCCGGAGGCGGCCGAGCTTGCCCGCAAAAGCCTGGCTATGTTCGAGCAGTCCTGGACGACCGCGCGGCTTTGCGGTGAAAACTACAATGCCGAGACCGGCGAGATCGTCGATCAGGGCGATGCCGATCCCTTCTACACCTGGGGCGCCATGCTGCCGCTGCTCGGCGTCTGTCAGGTCATGGACATCGGCCCGTGGCACGGCTGGGAATTGGCAAACAACGGCGAAACGGTGCGGCTGGGTCCGCTGTCGAGCCCCGCCGGTGATGTCGTGGTCACGGTCGAAGCGGGAACGCTCACGCTCTCGGCCAAAGGCGCTGCGTTGTTTTCCACCGATTACAGAGGCCGCATCAGCCAGATCGTCGTGGAAAGAGGGCTGCTGTCGGTCCGTTTCCCGGAGGGCTGTTCGGGCAGTGCGAGCTTCCGGCTCGGGCCGGACATGGCCGCGCTTCTCGTGTCGGCGCGCCTCGATGGGGCGGAGGTCGCGACGGTGCTGGACGACGGATGCCGCGTCGCGGATATCTCGGGGGCAGGGGCCGGTGCGCGGCTTGACTTCCACCTGACGCCGACGCCGTGAGCGGCAAATTGCTTGACGGGCTCGAATGGTTCCGCAAGCCGGGGCCGGATTATTGGCCGGCTGTCTTCTGGTTCTGGCATCGCATTCCGAGCGTATCGGAGATTCGCCGGCAACTAGCGGATATCAGCGAAAAAGGCGTCGGCACGGTGATGATCCAGGCGCGTCGCGCGCTTGCGCTCGAATCCTATATGTCGCCTGCGTATCTGGATGCCTATCGGCGCGCTGCCGTCGAAGCGCAGCGGCTGGGCCTCAGGGTCACCATCTACGACGAGTATGGCTGGATGTCGGGTCATGGCGGCGGGCGTACCGTCAATGGCGCTGATCATCTGCGCGAGCGCCATCTGTTCTGGACGCGTGGGGTGGTGAAGGGGGCGCGCACCGAACTCACGATTTCCAACATCCACTCGCCGTTCCTCGATTTCCTCGGCGAGGCAGGCCGCACCTGGTGCTACGAGGACGGCGTGCCGCGCTGGGGCGACTGGCAGGTGGTGCTCGCCATCTCGCACCCGGAGACGGCGATTGCGGCCGAAAGCGCCGTCCGACCGGTGACGGGCACTATCAACATCGAGCAAACCGGCAATGCCGCGTGCCGCATCGTGATCGAGCATGATAGCGCCGTTCCGGCTGGCAGCGCGGTCACCGTCTTTGCATCGGCGCGGTGCCTGACCTCCCGGCTCATCAACTATCTGCTGCCGGAAGCGGCGCAACGCTTTGCCGACACCGTCTACGCGCCGCTGCTGGATGCCGCCGGTGGCGCGGCGGACGGCTTTTTCTTCGACCACCCCTACGCCGGTTTCCACGTCTGGGACGAGCACCATGGCAATGTCGGCAACAGTCTGCTCTGGGACGTCGCCGACCCGGCCGACGCCATGCAATTGCTGTCGCTGCTGCGCGACGTCGGTCCGCGCACGGCCGAGCTGCGGGCCGGCTTTTTCGAAGCCTATGGCCGACGCATGCATGAGGCCTTCTTCGGAACGCTGTCTCGCTGGACCGCCGAGCGCGGCGTCGGTTTTACCGGACACGAACTTCTGACCCATGTCGGCGCCTGGCGGTTGCACGCCGGCCTCACCGGCTTCGATCCGCGCAGCATGCCGGGCGTCGACTATTTCGGCGTCGACGCCTATCGCAGCGCAACGGCGGTCGACGCCGCCGACTATGCGCCGCAGCTTTCCGCCAAGCTCGGCGACAGCGTAGCGCGGGCGCACGGCCGCCGGCGCTGCATGATCGAGCAATATTCGACCGGGCGGGAAACCGGCGCGCCGGGCCTTGCCGGCCAATGGGGTCTGACAGCCGAGCGCTTCCGCGCGCAAGCGATCCGCCATCTCCTGTTCGGCGCGCGGCAGATCCTGCTGCACGCCTATAACGTCACCGATGGCGACAAGGGCGACGGGCTGCTCAGCGCACGTTTCGATTTTCCGCCAGCTTTCAACTTCGAGCCGTGGTGGGAGGACTGCCCTGCGATCTTCGCGGAACTGGCGCGGCTCTCGGCTTTTCTGGAGGATGGGGAACCGCTGCGGCCGGTGGCGCTTCTCTATCCACTCGAGACGATCCGTGCAGAGGCGATGGCACCGGCCTGTGGGGACCATTTCGGCTGGTGGGCGGAAGCGCTGGCGCGCGCGGGGCTCGGCGATGACATTGTGGACGAGCGGATGCTTGACACGGTGTTGGGTGCAGAGCCGCGCTACGAGACGCTGGTGCTGCCTGCGGTGACGACGCTCGCTTCGGTTGATACGGCTGAGATCATCGCCGCTTTCGTGCGAAATGGCGGCCGGCTGCTTGCGACCGGCCCGCTGCCGCACAAGACCAGAACCAAGGGAGATGAGCCGTCCTGCGCCACGCTGTTGAGCAGCGTTTCCGCGACGTGCGGGCGTGTCGTGCATCTGCCGGATGCGGCACGGCAAGACATCGCGCACCTGGTCGCGGCCGAACCGCGCCCGCTGCCTGATATCAGCTTCGAAGACGGTCCTTCCTGGAGTTCGGTTTCGCGGTGCGGCGACACCTGGCGGCTGGCAGCCTTTAACGACCAGGCGACCACGCGGCGGCTCAGCGTCCGGCTCGCCGAGCCGACGCCGGAAATCTCGTTCTGGAATCCCGAGAGCGGCGAAGTGGCTGTCACGCCATGCACTGTGGTCGATGGAACGCTGACCCTTGACGTCGGTGCCCAGCGTCTGGTGTGCCTGTCGATCGGGAATGGTGGCCAGGCATCATATCAGCCGGTCGATGCCGGGCGGCGTCACGCCGCCACGCTTGCCGATGCGCCGGCGCAGATCGTCCTTGCCGACGGCTGGACGCTGGAGATCGACGGTGGCGAACCGATTCCGATTGCCGTCGATCGCGGCTGGGAAGTGCAAGGCCATGCCACTTTTGCCGGCACCGGGGTCTACCGCCGGCGCGCAAACCTGCCTGACCTCACCGACGGTCTCGTCTGGCATCTGCTGCTGCCGGGCCTGCATGAAACGGCGGAGCTTTGGCTCGATGGCGCGTTCATAGGCCGGCATATCGCGGGAGAAGCGCGCTTCGCTCTGCCTGTCTCCCAGGGCGAGGTTGCAATCGAGCTTCGCGTCAGGAACACGGCAGCAAATCGTTATTATGCAGGCACGCCTTTTTGGGGTGGCACGCCGCTGCCCTCGGGACTGACTGCGGCACCATGTCTCTGTGCTGGTCGCAAGAGCTTGGTTGCCAATCCAAGGGCGGCCACTGAAACTGCGTCGCGTCGACGACCTCCTACCGAATGAGAATTCGCGCATGAACATAGATGGTGTCTGCGATCCACGCTTTGCCGGCGTGCGCGAGGCGTTTGGCAGGTCTTTCGCACAAGGACTCGAGCATGGTGGCGCCGTGTCGGTCGTGGTCCACGGCAGGACCGTCGTCGATCTGTGGGGCGGTCACGCTGATGCCGCGCGCACCCGCTCGTGGCGGCAGGACACGCTGATCAACGTCTGGTCCTGCACCAAAGGCGTTGTGGCCTTGGCCATCGCCATGTTGGTGGAGCGCGGCAAGCTCGACTATGCCGCCCCCGTTGCGCGTTATTGGCCGGAATTCGCGGCTGGCGGCAAGGAGCGCATCACGCTCGATCAGCTGATGTCGCACCAGGCCGGGCTGAACGGTCTCGCCGTGCCGATGGACGAGGCAGGGCTGTTGGCGTGGACGCCCTTCGTCGACGCGCTTGCCGCCATGTCACCCCTATGGGAGCCCGGCAGCCGCTGTGTCTATCATGCTCTTACCTACGGCCACCTCGCCGGCGAAGTGCTGCGCCGTGTCGACGGACGAAGCATCGGCCGCTTCATCGCGGAAGAGATCGCAGGCCCGCTTGGCGCCGATTTTCATGTCGGTCTGCCGGCCAGCGAGGATCCCAGGGTCGCCGAGATGATTGAAGGTCCAAAGACTTCGGACTGGGTCGAGTTTGTCCGCGCCTCGCCATTTCCCCACGCTGGCGACAATCCCACACCCCGGGCATCGGCGCCCAACGACCGCGCCTGGCGCGCCGCCGAGGTGCCGGGCGGCAATGGCCAGTCGACGGCTCATGCACTCGCACGCATCTACGGCATGATGGCGGCCGGCGGCGTTTGGGAGGGCAAGCCTCTGATCGGCCGGACAGCAATCGAAGAAGCAGCGAGACCTCGCATTCGCGGCATGGACGACAGCTTCGCGTTGCCGACAGCCTTCGCCGCCGGCTATCAGATGGAGGATCCCACCTATGCCGGGCGCGCGTCGCCGCAAACGTTCGGCCACAGCGGCTGGGGCGGCGCCATCGGCTTTGCCGATCTCGCCGCCGGTGTCGGGTTCGGCTATGTCACCAACCGTATGCTCGGTTTCGACGACCTCGATCCACGCCGCAAGCTTGTGATCGACGCCGTCTACGACGCGTTTTGAAGCAAGCACAGACGCTGGTCATTGATTTCGCTGACTCCGAACATCAGGAAACCAGAACGCCAACCACGGCGGCACAGTCACCGGCTTTGACCAGGCCTGGAAAATGCCGCGCCGCCAGCATGCCGGACATTTTTGCCCTGATCTCCTGCGGAGCGATGCCGGTGCGGCCGGTGGAATGGATGCGCGCCAGCACCGAGCCTTCTTTCACAGGCTCGCCAAGATCGACCATGGTTTCGATCATCCCGTCGTCCTCGGCGAAGGAGAAGCAATCACCCGACGGCATGTCCAGCCATTGGGTCGTGCCCGTCTCGACTGCTCCCTCAACAATGCCGGTATGACGCAGCACATTGAGGATGCCACGCCGCGCGATCCGCACCGTTTGCGCACGCGAGGTGCCGCCGCCGCCAAGTTCGGTGCTGACAAAGACCTTGCCCATTTCCTCGGCGGCCGTGTCGTACATGCCGACGGAGTCGATCTCGATCATGCGCATCGAGAACGGCGCGGAGAATGCCGCGACCGCGTCGAAGGCTTTCTGCTCCTGTGCCTTGTCGGGCACAGTGTGGGCGGCGCAGAACGGCACGAAGTCCAGCGTGCTGCCGCCGGAGTGGAAGTCGAAAACGAGGTCGGCGCGCGGCAGCAATTCGCGCTGAAAATAGTCGGCGATCTTTTCTGTCACCGTGCCGTCGGGACGGCCGGGAAAACTGCGGTTCATGTTGCCTTTGTCGATCGGCGACGTCCGCGTGCCGGCGCGAAATGCCGGATAGTTCATCGCCGGCACGATGATCACCGTGCCGCTGACTTGCTTCGGGTCGAGCGTGCGGGCGAGATCGTAGAGCGCCAGCGGCCCCTCATACTCGTCGCCATGATTGCCGCCCGAGAGCAGCGCCGTCGGCCCCGCGCCATTGCGGATGACGCAGATCGGGATCATCACCGAGCCCCAGGCCGAGTCGTCGCGGCTGTAGGGCAGGCGAAGGAAACCATGTTGCACGCCATCCTTGTCGAAATCGACAGTTGGGGCGATCGGCGACGGGCGGAGCGTGGACGTCATGTTCAATTCTTCACCACCAGCTTGCGCGGCACATTTGCCAGGCACTCTACACCGGTTTCGGTGATCAGGATGGATTCGGTGATCTCCAGCCCCATCGTCTCCAGCCACAGGCCGGTCATGAAATGGAAGGTCATGCCGGGCTTGAGTTCGGTGCGGTCGCCGGGGCGCAGGCTCATCGTGCGCTCGCCCCAGTCCGGCGGATAAGATAGGCCGATCGGATAGCCGGTGCGGTTGTCTTTGACGATGCCGTATTTTTTCAACACGGCGAAGAAGGCGTTGGCGATGTCCTCGCAGGTGTTGCCGGGTTTGGCAGCCGCCAGCCCCGCCTCCATGCCTTCCAGCGTCGCCTTTTCCGCATCGAGGAATTCCTGCGTCGGCTTGCCCAGAAAGACGGTGCGCGACAGGGGACAGTGATAGCGGTTGTAGCAGCCGGCGATCTCGAAGAAGGTGCCTTCGCCGGACTTCATCGGTCTGTCGTCCCAGGTAAGGTGCGGCGCCGAAGCGTCGGCGCCCGACGGCAGCAGCGGCACGATCGCCGGATAGTCGCCGCCGATCCCGTCGACGCCGCGCGTGCCGGCATCGTAGATCTCGGCGACGAGATCGCATTTGCGCATGCCGACTTCCATCTTGTCGACGATGCGCTGGTGCATGGCTTCGACAATGCGCGCCGCCTTGCGCATATAATCGATCTCGGTCGCGCTCTTCACCGCACGCTGCCAGTTGACCAGCGCGGTCGCATCGACGAAGCGGGCATTGGGCAGGTGCTTCTGCAGCGCGGCGAAAGCGGCGGCCGAGAACCAGTAATTGTCCATCTCGACGCCGATAGTGAGCTTGCCCCAGCCGCGATCACTGAGCACGCTTGCCAAAAAATCCATTGGGTGGCGCTCGGTCGACTGCACATAGTGGTCGGCGTAACCGACGATGTTGTCATGGGCGAGATAGGCGGTGCGCTTGGCGCCGTTGGCATCCTGGCCGCGGCCGTACCAGACCGGCTCACCCGATGGCGGCACGATGACCGCCTGGTGGACATAGAACGACCAGCCGTCATAGCCGGTCAGCCAGGCCATGTTGGAGGGGTCGCTGACGATCAACAGGTCGACGCCCTTTGCCGCCATGGCTTGGCGAGTTTTGGCGAGGCGTTCCGCAAATTCGCCGCGCGAGAATTTCAGGTTCGGTTGCATTCTTCTTGGGTCCTCGTTTGTTGGGCCTAGAGCCTGTTTTCAACTGTATTGAAATCGGCTCGTCGTTCTTGTGAGCGTGATCTTTTCGGAAAACCGGTTCCCACTTTTCCGGATCACGCTTTGGCCAGCATCAGCTTTCGAAAATCGTTCCCGCCTTCGCCGCCCGTGCGCGGTCTCGGGCGAGCGTCGCGATCGCAGTGTCCTGCACACCGGTGCCGGTGAGGTCGGCGACGGTGATGTCGCTTGCTGAGCGCCTTCCGTGCTTTTTACCTGCTATGATCTGGCCGAGTTCGGTGACTTCCGTGTCGGCTCCGATGACGCCCGATGCGATGGCGTGATGGAGTTCGCCGAGACGCCGCGTTTGCTTTGCGCTGTCGGCGACGTAGAGATCGGCCATGCGCAGGATCGCCGGCGCGATTTCGTTCTTGTGCTCGGCGTCGGATCCCATGGCGGTGATGTGCTGGCCGGCAACGACAAAGCCGGCCTTGATAAGCGGCTCGGTCGACGGCGTGGTGGTGACGATGATGTCGGCACCGCCAACAGCCTTTGCCGCGTCCGGTTCGGCGCGCACGAGGATGCCAAGTTTTTCGCGCAGGGCGCTTGCCGTCGCCTCCGCCTTGACGGCATCGCGCGCCCAGATGCGTGCCTCGGCAATTGGGCGCACCAGCATGAGCGCTTCGAGCTGCAGGCCAGCCTGCAGGCCCGCGCCGAAGATTGCGGCAACGGAGGAATCCGGCCGCGACAGATGCTTCGCCGCGACAGCGCCCGCAGCAGCAGTGCGGACATCGGTGAGATAGCCATTGTCGAGCAGCAGCGCCTCGACCACACCGGTTCTTGCCGATAGCAGCACCATCATGCCGCCTCCGCTGGGCAGACCGAGTTTCGGATTATCGAAGAAGCCGGAACTTATCTTGACGGCGAAACCATCCATGCCAGGCACATAGGCCGACTTCACATCGACCTCGCCGCGATGCTCGTGAATGTCCAACCGCAGGATCGGCGGCATCGCCACCGGCAATGTGGCGAGCGCGCGGAAAGCGTTTTCGACACAGGCGACAGCGTCGAGATCGAGCGTCACGATTGTGCGCAGTTCTTTCTCGGTGAGGATCGTCATCCGGCTCATGCGGCTCGCTCCGCGGCTACCTCACCGCAAACGATCTTGCGGTGCAGGTCCATGTCGATGTTTCGTCCGGACAGCAGTACGACCACCGGTCCGTTCGCCTTGACCTTGCCGGCGAGCAGCGCGGCGATGCCGACCGCGCCGGCGCCTTCGACGATCTCGCGCTCATGTTCATAGGCGTGGCGGATGCCGGCGGCGATTTCGTCCTCGCTGAGCAGGATGACATCGTCGAGCAGATCGCCGCACATGGCGAAGGTCAGCTGGTTGTCGAGGCCGATGCCGCCGCCGAGCGAATCCGCCAGCGTCGGCAACTCCTCGACCTCGACCGGGCGGCCGGCATCGAGGCTCGCCTTCATCGCCGCGCCGCGCGCCATCGAAACGCCGATAACTTTTGTCCCTGGGCTGACGCCCTTGACGGCCGCTGCGATGCCCGAGGCCAGCCCGCCACCGGAGAGCTGCACCAGGACGAGAGCGGCGTCCGGAACCTGCTCGATGATCTCCAGCCCGAGCGTGCCTTGCCCTGCTATGATGTCGGGATGGTCGAAGGGCGGCAGCATCACCAGTCCCTCTTGTGCCACGAGCCGTTCGACCTCCTGTTGCGCCTCATCCTGGCTGTTGCCGATGATGCGGACGTCCGCGCCAAGCCGACGGATTTCGTCGAGCTTGTTCTGCGGCACCAGTCGCGACATGCAGATCACCGCGCGCATGCCTTCGAGTTTCGCGGCATGGGCCAGCGCTCGGCCATAATTGCCGGTCGACGACGCGACCACGCCGCGCGCCTTCTCCTCGGCGCTCAGCGAAGCAACGGCGTTCGAAGCGCCACGCAGCTTGAAGCTGCCGGTGGTCTGGCGATGCTCGAGCTTGAGATGGACAGGGACGCCGAGCCGCTCGGATAGACTCGGGGATGGCACCGTTGGTGTTCGCTCGATCTTGTTGGAGATACGTTCACGGGCGGCACGGATATCCGCGAGGGCGATGGCGCGCGTCATGGGGCGACCCCCTCTGGCCTGCCGGCGATCTCCCTCTCAAGGGGGGAGATCGGCGGCTTCGACGTCGCCGCACTTCCAATCACGTCGATGATTGGCGAAAGCCGGGCCGCAGCTAATCTCCCCCCTCGAGGGGGAGATGGCCGGCAGGCCAGAGGGGGTCGCTCGTGAATATGAGGCATCCTCTTACTGACCCAAAGGCAGCATCATCAGGCGGCCGAATTCGGGATACGGCGTCTCGTCGCTACAGAGCCGCAAACAGTTCCAGGCGCTGGCCTGGTTGCTGGTCACGACAGGGCGGCCGATCGCTTCTTCCATTCCGGTAACCGCGAGCGCACCGCGCAGCGCGGTGCAGGACACGAACAGTGCATCGGCTTCAGCGTGTGTTGCTTCGCGTGCGAGATCGACAATGGCTGCCGGCGGGATGCGCGCCATCTCGCGGTCGTCCTCGAAACCGAGACAGGTGAAGCTCAGGATATCGAAGCCACGCGCGGCGAAGTAAGCCGCCATCGGCCTAGAGGTTTCGACGGTGTAGGGGGTGAGGATGCTGATCTTCTTTGCGCCCAGCGCCTTCAGCCCGCGCACGCCGGCCATCGGCGGCGTTACCACGGGAACGCCTGATTTGGTAGACTGGATCGCCGCCTCGATTTCGGCATCGCCGATAACCACCGAGGCCGAGGTGCAGGAGTAGCAGACGGCGTCGAGCTTTTCGTCGGGCAGGATCAGTGCCGCGCCCGCCGCCAGCTCCGGCTGCATCTTGCGAAGGTTCTCGGGTGTCGTCGGGTTCTTGTAGGGGATGCGCGCGACATAGACGCCGACCTTCTCGCTTGCCACCATGCGGCGGAAATCCGGCTCGCTGGTGTGGTCGGTGGCAAGGATGATCAGGCCGACGCGCTTTGCCAGCGGGCGCGCGTCGAGCATCGGCCTTGTCGGCATCAGCCTGATTTCGGGCAGCGGTTTCATGGAAAAATTACCTTTCGATCTTGCCGTAGCGATGTTCCAGCCAGCGCAGCAGCACGACCGAGAAGAGGCTGATGACGAGGAAGAAAGCGCCGACCAGCGTAATCGGTTCGATGTAGCGATAATAGGTATTGGCGACGCTCTTGGCCTGGTTCATCAACTCCAGCACGGTGATCGCCGATAGCAGCGGCGTCTCCTTGAACATGGCAATGAAATAGTTGGCCAAAGCCGGGATCATCGGCGGGATCGCCTGCGGAATGATGATGTTGGTCCAGGTCTGAGTGGCGCTCAGATTGCATGCCTTGGCCGCTTCCCACTGGCCGCGCGGCACATTGTCGATGCCGGCGCGGTAAACCTCTGCCGTGTAGGTGCCGTAGTGCAGGCCAAGCCCGATGACGCCGGCGACCAGCGGCGGCAACAGGATGCCGAAATCGGGCAGCACGTAGAAGATGAAATAGAGCTGCACCAGAAGCGGCGTGCCGCGTATGAATTCGGCAAGGAAGCCGACGGTGCGTGACAGCACCTTGTTGGGCGAGCGGCGCGCCAGTGCGATGCCCAAGCCGACGATTGCGGCCAGCACGGAGCCGAGCAGCGTCGCCAGGATGGTGATCTTCACGCCCTGGATCAGCGTCGGCATGATCTCCCAGACGAAGTTCCAATCCCACTCCATCAGACGCGCACCCCGTCGAGGCCGCGCGCCATACGGCGTTCCAGAGAACGCACGCCCCAGGAGATGATCAGCGCCAGCGCGAAATAGATGATGAGAATGGTGGTGAACGGCACCAGCGTGTTGCCGGTCTGCGAGCGCACGACCTGCGCCTGGAAGGTGAGATCGGCGAGCGAGATCAGCGACACCACGGAGGTCGCCTTGAGCAGCTCGATGGCGTTGTTGCCGAAGGTCGGCAGCATGATCAGCAGCGCCTGCGGCAGGATGACGTGGCGCATGCCTTGCCAGCGGCCGAAATTGAGCGCGATGCAGGCTTCATATTGCTCACGGCCGACCGACTGGATGGCGCCGCGCACCACTTCGGCCGCATAGGCGCCGACATTCAAGCCCAGCGCCAGCACGCCGGCCTGCAGCGGGGTCAGCTCGAGGCCGATCAACGGCAACACGAAATAGGCAAAAAACAACTGCACGAAGATCGAGGTGCCACGGAAGAATTCGATATAGACGGTTGCCAGCCAGCGCAGCGCAAAGAAGCGCGACACGCGCCCCATGCCGGCAAGAAACGCCATGATCAGCGCGAGCACCGACCCCATCAGCGTCAGCTCGATGGTGACAAGCGCTCCCTGCAATATCAGGCCGAGATAGCCGGACCACTGGGTCATTAGGTTAGAGGTTCCCACGTTTGGTTCTAGGATCCTTCTCGCCGTTCACGGGGGCGAGGAGTGGTCCGCGGAGCGGACGAAAAGCCAATTGCTTGGCTTTTCGAACGACGAGCGCCCGTGAACGGGGAGAAGGCAAAAACGGCGCTACTTCGCGGCGCAGAGCTTGTCGCGGGTCGTCGACATCGCTGCCGCCGCCGAGAAGCCGTAGGGCTCGATGATCTTGGCGAATTCGCCTGATTTCTTCATCTTGGCGAGCTCGACATCGAAGGCGTCGCGCAAGGCCTCGTCGCCCTTCTTGAAGGCGGCGCCGTCGCAATAGACCGGCGCGCCCTGCACCGGTGCAATAACTTCGAGGTTCGGGTCGTTGGCCTTCTTGACCAGGTCATTGATCGACAGGACGGGCAGCGAGTAGGCATCGATGCGGCCGTCCTGCAGCATCTTCAGGCCGCTCTGGCCGTCCGGAACGACGATGACGCGCTCGCGCGGCACGCCGGCGTTGAGCGCCAGCTTCTCTTCGGTGCCGCCACCGGGGGCGCCGATGGTGGCTGATGTGTCCTTGGCGACATCCTCATAGCTCTTGAAGCCCTTCGGATTGCCTTTCTTGACCAGCATCGCCTCCGCGTCGCACAGCACGGGTTCCGAATAGACGACCGCCGCGCAGCGCTCCGGCTTCATGAACAGGCCGGCGGTGACGACGTCGAAGCGGCCGGCCTGCAGGCCGGGGATCATCGCGCCATACTCCGAGATCGACGCGACGATGTCGCCAACGCCGAGACGCTTGAAGACCTCGCGCGCCACATCAGGCGCCGCACCCGAGACCTTGCCGTCGGCTGCGACCGCCGTGTAAGGCGGCTCATTGGCGATAGCGACGCGGGCAAAGCCTTGTGCCTTCAGCTGATCGAGCTTGCTGTCGTCGGCCGAACCGGTGCTTGAAGCGGCCAGAACCGCCGTCAGTGCGAGACCGGCGACGCCGGCCAGAATGCCAAGTTTCTTCATTGTTCCCAACTCCTTGTTGTTTTCTTGGTTTTGTCGTTTCGGGACGACTGCGTCGCCTCGGCAAAGCGGTCAGACACGATGTCCGGCCGCGATGATCTTCTTCAGGAAGCCTTGCGTGCGCTCCTGCTTGGGATGGCGGAAAATCTCGTCGGGCTTGCCTTCCTCGACGATCCTGCCGCGGTCGAAAAACAGCACGCGGTCGGCGAAGTCATGGGCAAAGCCCATCTCATGGGTGACCAGCAGCATGGTCATGTCGGTCTCGGCGGCGAGCTTGCGCATGACGTTGAGCACCTCCTCGACCAGTTCCGGATCGAGCGCGGAGGTCACCTCGTCAAACAGCATGATCTTTGGCGACAGCGCCAAGGCGCGGGCAATCGCCACGCGCTGCTTCTGGCCACCGGACAATTGCGCCGGCATCGACTTCGCCTTGTCGGCCATGCCGACCATGTCGAGCAGTTCCATCGCCCGCTTCTCGGCAGCGGCGCGCGGCGTGCCCTTGGTCAGCATCGGCGCCAGCGTGACATTGTCCATGACGCATTTGTGCGGAAACAGATTGAACAGCTGGAAGACCATGCCGATCTTCTGGCGCATCTTGGTCAGGTGTCGCTCGTCGGCGGGCAGCAGCTGTCCGTTGCGTTCCATGTGGTAGAGCTGCTCGCCATCGATCTGGATATGGCCGCCGTCGATCTTCTCCAGCGTCATCAGGATGCGCAGGATTGTCGTCTTGCCCGAACCGGACGGGCCGATCAGCGCCAGCTTCTCGCCGGGCATAACCTGCATCGACAGACCGTCGAGCACCTTGAACGAGCCGAAGCTCTTCGAAATGGCGTCGACCTTGATGATGGGTGTGGACAAATGAATTTCCCCTGCTGGAGAAGCCTGTGTCCTTAACGATGCGGAACGCGCCAAATCATGTCAATTGGGAAAATAAACTCATGACAATATTTCCGGCGCCGCATAATTTCAGGGCAATTTCCGCTCAGATTGCGAGCAGCAGATGCTCCGGATCGCCAAGCAGCAGCTTGGTGACAACGCCGAGGCCGGCGCGCAGTTCCCCCTCGGTGGTCGAGCCCAGCGAAATGCGCACCGCAGGGTGCCAGGGCGCATCCGAGATGCGGAAGGACGTGCCGGGCGCGATCGCGACGCCTTGCAAACGGGCCTGGGCGACGAAGCTCTCCTCAGCGCGGTCTGCGGGCAGTTGCAGCCAGACATGCAGCCCGTCGCGTCGGGCGCGATAGTCGACCCCGGCCAGCACCTCGGCAGCGATATCCTGGCGTCGCCGCAAGGCGGCGCGCTGCCAGCGGACGAGCTCCATCGCGGTGCCGTCGGTCACCCATTTGGTGGCGATCTCGGCCACCAGCGGCGTCGCCATCCAGTTCGAGACCAGATGCCGGTTGGCAACGGCGGCGACATAGCGGTCGGGCGCGGCGAGATAACCGATGCGCAGGCCAGGCACGGTGATCTTGGTGAAGGATGTGACGTAGAGCGTACGCTCCGGCGCGAAGGCAGCAACCGGCGGCGGTCGATCCTCGACCAGCGGACCTAGCACATCGTTCTCGATGACGGCGATGTCGTGCTTGCGCGCGACTGCGGCGATCTCTTCGCGCCGCCTCGCATCCATCAGCGTCGCCGTCGGATTGATCACCGAAGGTTGCACGAATACCGCGCGAATGTCGGTGAGCTTGCAGGCCTCGTCGAGCGCTTCCGGGATCAGGCCGTTGCCGTCGATCGGCAGGCCTTCAAGGTTGAAGCCGAGATAGCGCGCGAGCGGTACCAGCGTGTGGTGACCAATGGCCTCGGTGGCGACGGTCGAGCCCGGCGGCGCGACACTCATCAGCGCCACCGTCATCCCGGCGGTGGCGCCGTTGGTCAGGCTGACGTTCTGCGCAGAGACATCCAGCCCGCACAGTTTCAGCCATTCGACCGCCACCGCGCGGTGGCGCGGAAACACCACGTTGGGCCGGAACGACAGCGCCGAACTCGAAGGCAGGTTTTCGGCCAGCCAGCCCAGCGCCTGCTTCAGCCGCTCCAGATGCATCGGCTCGCAGACCGGCTTCAGGATGGAGAGATCGATGACCTCGCCGAGGCGTTCGGGCAGATAAGGCGGCTCCGGTTCGCGGCGCTGCGTTTGGACGAAGCTGCCGCGACCGATCTCGCCCGAAATCAGACCGCGCCGGATAAGTTCCTCATACGCACGGCTCACCGTCTGCACCGACAGTTTCAAGTCGTCGGCCAGCCGGCGATGCGTCGGCAGCCGCGCGCCATTGGCCAGTCGCCCGTCATGGATGGCGCGCGCGAACTGGTCGGCCAGCGATTGATAGGCTGGCCGGCGAAGGAGCGCGGGATCGGGTTGCCACAATGTCATGACTTATTAGGATCGAAATCAGTGCAATTGACAATCGAAATAATGCGCCGTCATGGTGATGCCGACAAAAAGTGGACGCCGATGACATCAGCGAAACTCGACGCGATCGACCTGAAAATCCTCGACGCCATCCAGCGCGACGGACGCATCACCAAGCTGGCGCTGGCCGACAAGGTGGGGCTGTCGCCGACGCCATGCTGGATGCGGCTGCGCAAGCTGGAGAAGGCCGGCATCGTCTCGGGCTATCACGCCAGGATCGCCATGCGCGTCGTGGCGCCGGTCGCCACCGTGCTGATGGAGGTGACGCTGGCCAGCCACCGCCAGGCCGATTTCGACCGTTTCGAGCGCGCCATCCGCGACATCCCGGAGATCGTCGCCTGCTGGTCTGTGGGCGGTGGCGTCGACTACGTGGTGAAGGTGATGGCGCGCGACATCGACGCCTATCAGCGGCTGGTCGACGGCTTGCTCGAGCGCGAAATAGGCATCGACCGCTACTTCACCTACATCGTCACCAAGACGGTGAAGGAGGAGATTGTGCTTCCGATAGCCGAGTTGCTGCCGATACCGGCGTAAGCCCCAGAGAGATTGTCTGTCGGGCCTACGCAATAGAGAGAGTGTCTCTCCTTCAAGGCGTGCAAACAGCCTCTCTGTCTGCTGACCGCAGATAGTCTTCCCGCATCGTCCGAACCGGGAGGCCTCGACCATGTCCGCGCATTTCGCCCGCTCGCATCGCCATGAAGCGCTCGACCGGCTCACCGATCGCCGGCTGCTGCGCGAGCTTGCCTATGTCGACGGTCACTGGACGGCGAGCGAGGCAGCCGAAAGCTTCGAGGTCACCGATCCGGCCACCAGCACCACGGTTGCCTTCGTCACTGCACTCGATGCGCACCAGACGACAAAGGCGATCGATGCTGCTGCGCGCGCCTTCCCGGCATGGCGCTCGTTGTTACCGCAGGAGCGGTCTAAGATTCTGCGAAAATGGTTCGAGCTAATCATCGCCGCGAAAGACGACCTCGCTCTGCTGATGACGCTGGAACAGGGCAAGCCGCTGCAGGAGTCGCTCGGCGAAATAGATTATGCCGCCTCCTTCGTCGAGTGGTACGCCGAAGAAGCCAAGCGCCTGAACGCCGAGAGCGTCACCAGCCATCTGCCGAATGCCGAAATGATGGTGCGGCGTGAACCGCTCGGCGTCGTCGGTGTCGTCACGCCGTGGAATTTCCCGTCTGCCATGCTGACCCGCAAGGCCGCCGCCGCACTGGCCGCCGGCTGCACCATCGTCGCGCATCCGTCCTCGGAAACGCCGCTCTCGGCGCTGGCGCTGGCCGAGCTTGGTGAGCGTGCCGGCCTGCCCACCGGTGTCTTCAACATCGTCACCGGCAAGGCCGCAGTCATCGTCGGCCGCATGTGTGAGGACCCGCGCGTCCGCGCCATGAGCTTCACCGGTTCGACCGAGATCGGCCGGCTGATCGCCGCACAGAGCGCGCCGACGATGAAGCGGCTGGTGATGGAGCTTGGCGGCCATGCGCCCCTGATCGTCTTTGCCGACGCCGATCTCGACAAGGCCGTGAACATTGCCATCGACGCCAAGTTCGCCACATCGGGCCAGGATTGCCTCGCAGCCAACCGTATCTATGTCCAGCGCCCGATCTACGATCGCTTCTGCGCCGCCTTCGCAAAGCGCATCGAGGCGCTGCGGACCGGCAACGGCCTTGCCGCTACGACCGACATCGGGCCGCTGATGCATGAGCGCGCTGTCACCAAGGTCGAAGAACAGGTCGCCAATGCCATCGCATATGGCGCGCGCTGCCTCACAGGCGGCAAGCGGCATCAGGCCGGGCCGCTGTTCTACCAGCCGACATTGCTGGCCGACGTCAGCGACGAAGCGCTGATCATGCGCGAGGAAACGTTTGGGCCGGTCGCCGCGGTGACGCCCTTCGACAGCGAGGACGAGGTGATCGCCCGTGCCAACGCCACCGAATATGGGCTCGTTGCCTATGTCGTCACCGAGAACGGCGCCCGCCAGCAACGCATGGGCCGCGCGCTCGACTACGGCATGGTCGCCATCAACCGCGTCAAGATCACGGGCGCGCCGATCCCCTTCGGCGGCGTCAAGCAATCCGGCATCGGCCGCGAAGGCTCGCGCCACGGGCTCGAAGCTTTCACCGATCTCAAATATCTCTGCCTGGACGTCGCATAAGTCCGTCCGGCCATCGCTCAAGGAGTCCAAAAATGCTCGACCAGTCCAACGAACTCAACGCCTGGGATCGCGACCACTTTTTCCATCCCTCGACCCATATGGGCACGCATGCGCGGGGCGAGAGCCCGACGCGCATCATGGCCGGCGGCGAGGGCGTCACCGTCTGGGACAACAATGGCAAGAAGAGCATCGATGCCTTTGCCGGTCTCTATTGCGTCAATGTCGGCTATGGCCGCCAGAAGATCGCTGACGCCATCGTCACCCAGGCGAAGAACCTTGCCTACTATCACGCCTATGTCGGCCACGGCACCGAGGCCTCGATCCGGCTTTCCAAGATGATCATCGACCGTGCGCCCAAGGGCATGTCGAGGGTCTATTTCGGCCTCTCCGGTTCGGACGCCAACGAAACCAACATCAAGCTGATCTGGTACTACAACAACGTGCTCGGACGCCCTGAGAAGAAGAAGATCATCTCGCGCTGGCGCGGCTATCATGGCTCGGGCGTGATGACGGGGTCGCTGACCGGGCTCGACCTGTTCCACAACGCTTTCGACCTGCCGCGCGCGCCGATCCTGCACACCGAAGCGCCGTACTATTTCCGCCGCGCCGACCGCTCGATGAGCGAGGAGCAGTTCTCGCAGCATTGCGCCGACAAGCTTGAAGAGATGATCCTGGCCGAAGGCCCCGAAACAGTCGCCGCCTTCATTGGCGAGCCGATCCTCGGCACCGGCGGCATCGTGCCACCGCCGGCCGGCTACTGGGAAAAGATCCAGGCTGTGCTGAAGAAGTATGACGTGCTGCTGGTCGCCGACGAGGTGGTGACGGGCTTCGGTCGTCTCGGCACCATGTTCGGCTCCGACCATTACGGCATCAAGCCGGACCTCATCACCATCGCCAAGGGTCTGACCTCGGCCTATGCGCCGCTGTCGGGCGTCATCGTCGCCGACAAGATGTGGCAGGTGCTGGTGCAGGGTTCCGACAAGCTCGGCTCGCTCGGCCATGGCTGGACCTATGCGGCGCATCCGATTTGCGTTGCCGCGGGTGTCGCCAATCTCGAACTGATCGACGAGATGGACCTGCTGACAAATGCCGGCGAGACCGGCGCCTATTTCCGCGCCGAACTCGCCAAGGCCGTTGGCGGCCACAAGAACGTGGGCGATGTGCGCGGCGACGGCATGCTGGCAGCTGTCGAGTTCGTTGCCGACAAGGATGACCGCGTGTTCTTCGATGCTTCGCAGAAGATCGGACCGCAGGTGGCCACAGCCCTTGCCGCCAGCGGCGTCATCGGCCGCGCCATGCCGCAGGGCGACATCCTTGGCTTCGCTCCGCCGCTCTGTCTGACGCGTGAGGAAGCCGACATCGTCGTCTCGAAGACGGCGGATGCCGTCAACAGCGTGTTTGCCAACCTCTGAAATCGATTCATGAATGCCATGACCAAGACCATTCCCGCCACCATGGCCGCCGTGCTGCTCACCGGGCACGGCGGACCGGAGAAACTCGTCTATCGCACAGACGTCAAAGTGCCTGCGCCCGGCCCGGGTGACGTGCTGGTCAAGGTCAGTGCTTGCGGCATGAACAACACCGATGTCTGGGTGCGGCAAGGCGCTTATGGCACCGAGGAGGACGCCGCTGCCGTCTCGACCTGGCGGCGTCAGGGCAACACGCTTGTCTTCCCGCGCATCCAGGGCACCGACACGGTCGGCACCATCGCTGCCGCCGGTGAAGGCGTTTCGCCGGACCGCATCGGCGAGCGGGTGATGGTCGATTTCTCGATCTACAACCGCGATGACGATTCGCTCGCCGACATCGATTATATGGGCCATGGTCGCGACGGCGGTTACGCCGAGTACCAGACCGTGCCGGCCGAAAACGCACATGTCGTCGACACCGAGATGAGCGACGTCGAACTCGCCACCTTCTGCTGCGCTTACCTCACCGGCGAGCAGATGCTGGAGCGGGCGGGGCTCAAAGCCGGCGAGCGCGTGCTGGTCACCGGCGCGTCGGGTGGCGTCGGCTCCGGCATTGTACAGCTGGCGCGGGCGCGCGGCGCCATTCCCTATGCGGTCGTCGGCAAGGGCAAGGAGCAGGCCGTGCGCGAAATCGGCGCCGAGGCTGTCATAACCCGAGGTGTCGCCGATCTTCCCGTCGCGGTAGCCGAGGCCACTGGCCGCCAGCCAATCGACGTGGTGGCCGATCTCGTCGGCGGTGCGATCTTCAACGACTTGCTTCGCATCCTGAGGCCCGAGGGCCGCTACACCACAGCCGGCGCCATCGCCGGCCCGGTCGTGCAGCTCGATCTAAGGACGATGTATCTGAAGCAGCTGCAGCTGCACGGATCGAGCCAGGGCACGCGCGCCGATTTCCGCCGCATTGTTGGATACATCGAGGCCAAGAAAATCCGGCCGCTGGTTGGCGGCGTCTACAAACTGTCCGATTTCCACAAGGCGCAGGCTGACTTCATCGCCAAGGATTTTGTTGGCAAGCTGGTGGTCGTGCCGGACGCCATGTGGATCGATGGCCGGGGCTATTGACCCGGCGGGACGCGCCTTCGTGTAATTAGAAAAAACATCGCGAGCTGTCGGGCTTATCGATCTCGCCCGTCCAATCGTGCGATTTGGACTTTTGCAAACTATCTGCGGACTTCGGATTATATATAGTCCGGCTTTGGCGGGATATCTTGGCATCATCCACAACGAAGGAGATTGCCATGAAGACCGCTCTTATCACTGGAACCTCGTCGGGCTACGGCCTCGAAACCGCCAGGCTTTTCCACGCCAAAGGCTGGAATGTCGTCGCCGCCATGCGCACGCCGCGTGAAGATATCCTGCCCAAATCCGACCGCATCCATATCGTGCCGCTCGACGTCACCAATGCCGACAGCATCAAGGCCGCGGTCGAAGCGGCCGGCCCGATCGACGTGCTGGTCAACAATGCCGGCATCGGCATGTTCGGCGCTTTCGAGGCGACGTCGATCGATACCGCGCGCCAGGTCTTTGAAACCAACACGTTCGGCGTCATGGCCATGACCCAGGCGGTGATCCCGCAGTTCCGCGCCCGCCGCTCGGGCACGCTCATCAATGTCACCTCCAGTGCCGTACTGGCGCCGATGCCGCTGGTTGCCATCTACACCGCCAGCAAGGCGGCGATTGACGGCTTCACCGCCTCGCTTGCCAACGAGCTCAATCATTTCGGCATCCGCGTGAAGATGGTCCAGCCGGGCTACGGGCCGACGACGGCCTTTTCGCGCGATGCGGCATCCTATGTCGAGCGCTTCATTCCCGAAGCCTATGCCGGCTATGCCAGCGAGATCTTCGCGGAGATGACTCGGCCGACGGCGCACACCGTGCCCGAAGACGTCGCCGAAATGGTCTGGAACGCCGCGCATGATGAAACCGCGACGATCAGTTTCCCCGCCGGACCCGACGCGGTTGCATTGAGCCAGGCGCGCCATGCTGTGGCTGCCTAGTTCCGCCGCCGTGTCTGCCGCGCCGGCGAACATTGTCGCCAGGTGCGGCAGGGGCTCATTGCTGCCTTCGCCGGGCAGCCGCTCGCTTGGGTTCTCGGTCTGAACGCAGAAGCTTCTCTTCCTTGTCGCTCACCAAGGAGCGAATCCCCCGAAACACCAAGATGATGGCCTCGTCGCGTCCGATATCGTCGGCAACCGCCTTGCGCAGCCAAAGCCCGTCGAGCAGGGCAGCGATGATCAGGCTCGCCTCATGCAGGCGCGCCGCATCGAACATCCCGCCGAACACCGAGGCCAGATTGGAGCGCAGCCGCCGGTGGAACACGCGCTGGAGCCGTGCATATTGCTCGTTCACGCCGGCTTCGGCGCAGACGGATATCCAAGCGCTGGCGATGGGACGGGTGAAAGCTTGTGCGGGAAAGTTGCCCTCGATGACCGCTTCCAGCCGCGCCCAATTGGTTCGTGCCGCGGCGAGCCTCGCAATGACATCTTCCATCAGCAGGCGGTTGTTGTAGCGCACCATGCCGAACAGGACCTCGTCCTTGCCCTTGAAATAATAGGCGAGAATGCCCGGAGACATACCGGCCTCGCGGCATATGCGGGCCGAGGTCATGCCTTGCAGCCCATGCTCGAGGAATACGCGATGCGCGGCCGCGATCAGCTCGACGCGCCGTATGTCCTCGATTCTGGTTCGCTTGCCCTGAGTCGCCATTTCCCTTTCTAGCAAATAAGATTTTTGTACGCTCATACAAGATTCTATATTGACATACAGCGAAAACGCCATAGCGTTGGCTGGCAGTCGTCTCATCAAGAAAATGGGGAACCAAGAATGCGTACGACAGTCATCTTTGCCTTGCTTTCGGGGTTGATCGCTTCACCCGCCATGGCCGCCGACGCGGCACAGTGCCAGAAGGTCCGCATGGCGGACCTTGGCTGGACCGATATCGCCCTCACCAACACCACCGCCGAGGTGATCCTCGATGCCCTCGGCTACGACGCCTCGCAGACCTTGCTCGGCCTTGGCGTCGCCTATTCGGCGCTGAAGGAGAACGACATGGATGTGTTCCTCGGCAACTGGCGGCCGGTCCAGGACGAGGAATACAAATCCTATTTCGACGAGGGATCGGTCGAAGTGTTGGGCATCAATCTTGAGGGCGCCAAATACACGCTCGCCGTCCCGCAATATGTCGCGGACCAGGGCATCAAAAGCTTCGACGATCTCGCCGCCCACGCCGACAAATTCGGCAGCAAGATCTATGGCATCGAGGCGGGCTCGAACAAGCCGCTGCTCGACATGGTGGCGGCCAACCGCCATGGGCTCGGCGACTGGCAGATCATCGAGTCCAGCGAGGCGGCAATGCTGACGCAGGTCGCGAACTCGGTGGCGGACAAGGGCTGGGTCGTGTTCCTTGGCTGGGAGCCGCATCCGATGAATCTCGACTACAAGATCACCTATTTGTCGGGCGGGGACATCGAGTTCGGGCCGAACTTCGGTGGCGCCACGGTCCGCACCATCGCCCGCAACGGCTTTTCGGCGGAATGCCCGAACGCGGCCAAGCTGTTCGCCAACCTGACCTTCGACCTCACCTATGAAAACTACGGCATGCGGATGATTTTGGGCGAGGGGAAATCCGCCGACGAAGCCGCCCGCGAGATGATCAAGCGCAACCCCGACAAGCTGGCGAAATGGCTGGACGGCGTCTCGACCCTTGACGGTCAGCCAAGCCTGTCGGTCGTGAAAAGCGCGCTGGGTCTCTAGATGAGCCGGAGCATGCTCGCAGCCGTGCTGGAGAGCCCGGGTCAGCCGCTGCGCATCATGACTGTGCAGCGGCCGGAACCCGGTCCTGGAGAGATACTGGTTCGCCTGGAAGCGAGCGGCATATGCCATACCGATGTGCATGTCTGGCAAGGTCATGTGCGGCCGGCATCGGGGCAGTCGACTTCTATCCTCGGCCATGAAGGCGTCGGCAGGGTGGTGCAGCTCGGTGCCGGCGTCATCGACTGGCGCCTCGGCGAGCGTGTCGGCGTCGCCTGGCTTCACGACACCTGCGGCCACTGCGACGAGTGCCACGCCGAAATGGAGTCTTTCTGCCAGCACCAGCGCGCGCACGGCTTTGATGTTGCAGGCACCTTTGCCGAATATGTCGTTGCCGATGCGCGCTTTGCCGCGCGACTGCCGGATGAGGGCGATGCGGCGGTGCTGGCGCCGCTGATGTGCGCCGGCCTGACCGCTTTTGGCGCCGTGCAGCGGGCAGGGGTCAGACGAGGAGAGGTTTGTGCCGTCTTCGGCTGTGGTGGCTTGGGCCTCTATGCCATCCAGATCGCCCGGCGGCTTGGCGCAGTGGTCGTCGCCATCGACACGGATGAAGCCAAGCTTCGCCTTGCAGCTTCCCTCGGCGCCGAGCACACTTTGCTTGCCTCGCCCGAACTCGCCGGGACCTGGCCGGTGAATTTGCGTGCGCATGTCTGCATCAATTTTGCGCCGACGCCGGCAAGCTGGGATGCCATGGTCGCGGCAATCCGTCCGCGCGGCCGGATCGTCGCGGCGGCCATGGTCTCGCAGCCGGTGCCGCTCAGCCAGGAGTGGCTTACGGCAAGCGGTGTCTGGATAACCGGGACCAGCGTCGGCACCCGCGCGCAGATGCGCGAGCTGATCCAGTTGCATGAGGCGCAGCCCTTCGAGGCCCAGGTCCAGCGCGTCACGCTGGCCGAGGCAACCGACGCATTGGTCCGGCTGAAAGCTGGAAATGCCGAAGGGCGACAGGCAATCGTCTTTGATATCGACAACCACCCTTGAGACCTAAGACTATAGCCACAGCTTTGGGGCAGGGACTATCGACAATTGACGGCGGCCCTTTGTTTGGAAAAGTCCATTCAATGGTAGATCCGCTCTCCGAAATCATTGAACTGCTCCGGCCTCAGGCCGTGTTCACAAAGGGCATTAGCGGCGCCGGCCGCTGGGGCGTCCGCTATAGCGATTTTGGCCATCCGAGCTTCGCCATCGTGATCGAAGGCGCATGCCGATTGGTCGTCGATGGACAACAGGCGCTCACGCTGGAGGCAGGCGACTTCATCTTGCTGCCGAAGACACCGGGTTTCACCATGACGGGTTTTGAGCCAGTCACCCCCGAGATCATCGATCCGCATGTCGCGGCCTTGACGGCGGAAGGCGAAGTTCGCCATGGCGCGCAGGACGGGCGGCCGAGCGTCCGCATCCTCGGCGGCTACTTCATCTTCGACAGCGAGGATTCCGGACTGCTGGTTTCACTGCTGCCGGATCAGATCCATGTCCGCGGCGTCGAACGCCTGTCGATCCTGGTGAAGCTGTTGATCGAGGAGGCCGCCCGACGCCAGTCGGGACGCGAGCTGGTGCTGACCCGGCTGATCGAGATCCTGCTGGTCGAATCCTTGCGGCTGACGCAAACGCCGGATGCGCCAGCCGGACTGCTGCGCGGACTGGGGGATGTTCGGCTGGCCGAAGCCATCCGGCAGATGCATGCCGATCCGGCGCGTCCCTGGACGATGGCGGAGCTCGCAAAGGAGGCGGCGCTCTCCAGGTCGGCCTTTTTCGACCGCTTCAGCCGCTATGTCGGCGTGCCGCCGATGGAGTATCTGCTGGCCTGGCGCATGGCGCTGGCCAAAGACATGCTGCGCCGGCAGGAGATTGACATCGCCGAGGTCGCCGAGCGCGTCGGCTACGGCTCAGCCAGCACCTTCAGCACCGCCTTCAGCCGTCATGTCGGCCAGCCGCCCGGCCGCTACGCAAAGGCGACGGTGCGGTAGGCGACAGCTCGCCGCCGGCCCGTCACTCCGGAAGGCCGGCCTTGCGGAAGCCGTCGACGAAATGTTCGAGCGTGGCAGTGTCGCGGAATGGCTCGGTCATGACCCAGTGGCGGGTGGTAAAATGCGGGTTGCTGACGAGGAACATTTCGACCTCGGCGCGCGCCTCGTCGAGCAGGCCGAGTTGGGCAAGGCTTGCCGCCAGGAAACGGCGCGAGCTTGTCCGATACGTCTCGTCCCGGCGCAGCGTCTCGACGGCGGCTTCGTAGTCACGCGCCGCATATTGCGCCTGGCCGAGCGTCAGATAGTACCAGCTTGCCGGATACGGGTTCAGGCGGAACGCTTTGCGGATCTGCTCGAGGCCCTCCTCCACCTGCCCGGCCAGGGTCGTGATGTCGGATAATGTCGCCCAGGCGTCGGCGTCGTTCGGGTCGAGCTCGAACGCCTTGGCAAATTCCACGTCCGCCTCGTCGAACCTGCGCTCATAGGCAAGCAAGTTGCCCAACACCCAGTGGCAGCCGGCATCGTTGGGGTCGATCGCCACCGCCTTGCGCGCCAGATCCAGGGCAAGGCTGCGGGCAGGCTCAATGGGTTCGCCCCAATGTACCCATCCCATCCAGTGGTTCATGGCAAGCCAGCGATAGGCCTCGGCATAGTCCGGATCGAGCGCAACCGCGCGCGTCAGCATCAGATGCGCTTCGCGCGCCGTCTCCGGCGAGACGTCGATCAGCTTGCGTGCCCGTACACACAGATCATAGGCCTCGAGATTTCTGGGCCTATTGCGCGGCAGCGGAGCGCGCAGCCGGCCAAGCAGCGCCTCGACGATCTTGGCCGTCACCTCGTCCTGGACGGCAAAGATATCTTCCAGGCCGCGATCGAAGCGATCCGCCCACAGATGTTCGCCGCTCCGCGCATCGACCAGCTGCGCATTGATGCGGACGCGCCCGGCGGCGCGTCTGGCGCTGCCCTCCAGCAGATAGCGCACGCCAAGATCCTCGGCGATCTCACGCACGTCCACCGCCTTGCCCTTGTAGGCAAAGGTCGAGTTGCGCGCGATGACGAACAGGCCGCCGATCCGCGACAGGTCGGTGATCAGGTCTTCGGTCAACCCGTCGGCGAAGGCTTCCTGCTCCGGGTCGTTGCTGAAATTGGCGAAAGGCAGCACGGCGATCGACGGCTTGCCGGGCAGCGGCAAAGCCTGTCGCTTCGCATCACCGAGCTGTTCGATGGCGCCGGTGAAGCGATAGCCAACGCGCGGAACCGTCGATATCCATTCACCGCCGTTTGCGGCCGGACCCAGCAGCTTGCGCAATTGCGCGATCTGGACCGTGAGGTTGCCTTCTTCGACGGCCGTGCCTGGCCATGCCGCGTCCATCAACTCGGCCTTGGCCAGGATCTCGCCGGGCCGGGCGACGAGCGCCGCCAGCAGCTGCAGTCCGCGGTGGCCGGCGGCGACGGGAACATCGTCCCGAAGGAGCGTTCCCGCACCGGGATCAAGCACGAACGGACCAAAGGCAAAGCGCGATCCCTGCATAGCGCGCATCTATAACCGGTTTGGAAGTTTTGAGAACTATTTGGGAAGGCTTAATTACGGCGCCGTCCGCATGCTGCAGAGTTCAGCCTCCTATCGAGGGTTCTTGCCCCCTCAAACCGAATGGAGGTTGCCATGAACGATACTCTTGCTTCTGCTCCGGCAGCCTGGCCGGAAAAACCCGTGGCGTCATCTCGCCGGAGCCCGCGAGGCATGATTGCCGCCTGGCGCGAGCGCATACGCTTTCGTTGGGACCTGAAGCAGATGGCGGAGGCCAATCCGCATCTGATCGACGATATCGGTCTGACCAGACGCCAGGTCGAGGCCGAGATCGTCAAACGCTTCTGGCAGGTGTAAGCCGAATGCCGCGGATGATACCGGCTCGCCCGTTTGCGCGTGCCACGACGCCTCGCCGGCATTTGCACTTGCCGAAGTTTGCCGATCCTGCTTCGAAGGTTGCATGAGCGCCGAAGACGCGACGTCACCGCGAGAGAGCCGCATCCCGTGGGCCGCGATGGCCGCCATCATCGCGACCGTCACGGTGTTCGCCGTGGCACAGGGCCTGACCTATCCGCTGCTCAGCTTCATCCTGGAACGGCAGGGGACGACACCGGGCCTGATCGGCCTCTCTGCCGCGATGACCCCACTGGGTTTCATTGTCTCGTCGCTCTTTACGCCGGCGCTGGTCCGGCGCGCGGGTGCGGTGCGCTTTGCGGTCCTGTGTTCCATCCTGGCGGCAACCGCCCTGATCGCGATTGCCTGGACGCAGGACGTCTGGGCCTGGATGCCGCTGCGCTTCCTGCTCGGCTTCTTTGCCAATCCGCTCTACGTGATCAGCGAAACCTGGCTGGTCTCGATCACGCCCGCCACGCGCCGGGGCCGCATCATGGGCCTTTACTCCTCCGTCGTTTCGGCAGGCTTCGGCCTCGGTCCGCTGTCGCTCGGCCTGGTCGGCACGCAAGGGTGGCCGCCTTTCATCATCGGCAGCGCGGCCTTCCTGGTCTGCGGCCTGATCGTGCTTGCGGTGGCGCCGCGCCTGCCCGATATGCCCCGTGAGGGCGAGGCGGTATCGGTCGGCGGCTTCTTCGCCCTGGCGCCGCTGCTTCTATTCGCGGTTTTCACTGCTGCCGCCTTCGAACAGGTTCTGCTGTCCCTGTTCGCGGTCTATGGCGCCGCGCTCGGCAGCGCCGAGCAGCGCATCGCGTCGCTGATCACCTGTTTCATCGCAGGCAATGCCCTGCTGCAGATTGTGCTCGGGCGCGCGGCCGAACGGTTTGGCTCGAAGCGGATGATGCTGTTCTGTGTCCTGGCTTGCCTGGCCGGTTGCCTGCTGTTGCCCTTGCTCTTCGACACCTGGCTCATCTGGCCGCTGTTCTTCGTCTGGGGCGGGGTCTCGTTCGGGATCTACACGCTATCGCTGATCCAGCTCGGCGAGCGTTTCACCGGCCAAGCCTTGATCGCTGGCAATGCCGCCTTCGCCTTCGTATGGGGCATAGGCGGCATCGTCGGCTCGCCCGTGGCAGGGCTGGCAATGCAGTTGACCGGACATCAGGGACTGCCATCGTCGCTCGGCCTGCTGTGTTGCGTGCTGGTGGTGTTTCTGTTGGCGGAGCTACGGCGGGTTTGAGAGGCCGGTTCCTGGCGGTGTCTTCCACGCCAGGAACCGCCATGGGCGTTAGGCGCACGCATCTACGGACCTGGCCTGATCCACAGAATGCGCGTCAGTCCGGTTCTTCCATGATGGTCGTCTGTCAACGAAGGAACCGGATTTGCTCCATTGCAAGAAGTGGCAACGCAGTGCCGCCTGCAGATACGCTTTCCTCATCGCCGGCCAAAGGATCCACAGCGGCGAGCTTGCCGAAATTAATGCCGCTGCGCGCTTCGATGCTGCGGATGGAAACCTGTGTCGCGGTGCCGAGTTGGGGCGAGGTGAAAGCCCCGAACACGAATTCCTCTTCCGGCAACAGACTTTGCTGCTGGTCCATCTCGTACCCCGTCGCGCAGAGTTTGCCGGTGTCATCGTGGATGAAGACGATGACCTTCCAGAAGGCCACCGGTATGCGGACGCCATACATCTCCGGGTCGGCTTTTGCGAAATAGGCGCCGGTGAAGACGGAAATCTTCATCGCATCCTCGCGGGCATGTTGCAGCGCATAGTCCTCGAGCGCCAGCCATATTGGGGCGTTGAAGGCCTGCATCTGCGGCGTCACATTGGTGACGTGCATGGAATCTTCATTGCCGCGCTTGGCAATTTCCGGCGAACCCCAGCCCGGATCCTCCCGCCGTGTCATATGCCCCCGGCTGAACTTCGGCGGGTTGCCGTAGCATTCCTTCATGATCTGCTGTTCTTTGGGAATGCGCGGATCCCATTTCCAGGCGACGCGGGCGCTCTTCTTGGACTGATTGCCGTCGATGTTGCAGGCGCTCAGAAAGCACATGCGGCGGCTGCGGCTCATGATGACGGAATAGTGTTCGTACCGAAGCTCCGTCTTGGAAACGCCGTCCTCCTGGAACTCAAGAATGTCGTCGGCGCCGCGTATCACCGTCGGCATGTCGACGCTGAATACGTCGCCGAGGAAAGCAGGGTCGTAGCCGCCGCGGTCGCGATAGTCTTCGGCGACCGCCTCCGTGCCGTCGTCGATCATGTCCGAGTCGTCTGCACCGCTGTCCGTCACCCTGCTTCGCGCCAACACTGGCGCCAGCGGACCGCCGCGATCGAGCTCCACCGATATGCGCAAAGTCAACGGGATCGTCAGGCTGTTGCCGCTGATGCTCTGGCGCACGACGGTCGAGGGGCGGCGCTGCGGCGTCGGGGGCGCATCGCGAGACGGCGTCTCCGTGCGGCGCGGGACACGGTGAGTCCGCACATCGTCAAGCAGTTTCTTCACCACATCGGCGCGCACGGCGTAGTTCGTCGAAAGGAAACTGCCGCTGAAATGCAGGCCGATGGCGTTTCCCTTGTCGAGATCGAAGACCAGCGACCCGGAATTGCCGCCCAGTGTCGTGCAGTTATGCCAGATACGTGTCGGCTCCACCCGGGTCACGCCGCCGGGGGCAAGCCGTTTCTTGTTGTAGATATTTCCGTAGATGCGCTCCATCAACTCCGGTTCGGGAATGCGGCTGTCATAAGCGGGGTAGCCGATGGTTGCGACATTTTCGGTCTGTGTGATGGTCGTTGCAAGCTCGATGGGGCTTGCGAGTTTCGCGTCTCCTGAGATCACCTCGATCTCGAAAAAGGCAACGTCATATCCCGAGGCATCTTCGATATGGAGTGGCCTGACAAGCTTGAAGAGAAGCTGGTCGGGATTGTCGATCTCTTCGAGAAAGTCGGTGTTCGCCGCAATGGGCGCACTCACCCCCATCTTGAACGTGAAGCCAGCGCCCCTTCGCTCGGCGAATTCCCGGGCCACATGGCGATTGGTGACGAGCACGTTCTCCGCGACTAGCCACCCGGTGCCCACCCAGTCGAGCTGCCCGCCCACAAGATTGATCCGTCCGACGGCACGGATGGCGTTGTCGAGCAGAGGCTTGGCCTTCTTCAACCGTGCCTCCCAGATCTCGCTGTCGGCCTTGTCGACAAAAGTGAGCTTGGTCACGTTGTCCTGGATAGCCAGCACAGGCCGCTCACGTCGCATGACGATGCTCTCCAATTCGACGGCCTGGTCGAGCGCCTCGGGCGATTGCGCGATCTCCAGCGCCTCGGTCTGGACCCCAAGATCGGCACTCTCCTCCGCAAGTTCCAAGTCCCTTGTTCTCACGGACATGTTGAAGCGGCGCAAGCGCGCCAGTTGATCCTGAATCTTGCTCACTGTGACCTCACTTAGCGGGCGCGGTACTGTTTGGGGACGATATGTCGGCACGGCGGCCGCGTTGGCCGTCTTCCTGCTTTCCCAGGCGTTGGTCGACTCACGGAAACTTAGGATCGGCCGGTCGAAATTCGCATTGCTTGCGGTTCGATAGAGCTGATCGAAAACAGTGCCTATCTTTCCGCTTTCGGCCTGGTCGAAATGCTTTCCCGCTGCGGCATTGCGGTAGCCGCTCAGCCGGTCAAGAGCGAAACGCAATCCGGGTGTGAACAGTGGCAGGCCGCGCTGTGGCAATTTGTAGAGAAGGTCGAGCGCGGCAAGGTGGTCACCGCGACGCGCCAGCACTTCGGCCCTGATGCAAAGCCCATCCGTCAGCCAGGGCGTGGCGCTATAAAGCTTGTCGGTCCACTGATCGAGCCAGTTTCCAGGCGACGAGCTCTCGCTTTCGCGTCCGTCGGACGGCCCCACAAGCATCATGATGTAGGCGCCAACCGCAGCGGCCACCGGAAATTCATGCTTGTCGGAAAGCAGGTCCCTTGCCCTGCGCCAATAATCCGAAATCAGCGACAGTTGTTCGATCCGGCGGCCCTCGAGATAGCGGATGAACAGATCGGCGTCAGGATCCTGCAGCTTTATCGCAAAATTGCCTGATGCTGGCTCGGGGAAGGAAATCTGCGCCGTTTCAGACAGGGAAACGGGCGCAGCCACATAGAAATAGCGGCCATCATTGCTTTCGGTTCGCACAAAACACGGTTGGGGGGTTCCTGGAATCGTGGCCCAGCCGGAGGGATCCCGAAAGAGTTTTTGCCTCTCGGCGGAAGTCTGCCCATCAAAGCCGATCGACACCAGCGTCAGTTCCCGAGGCGCGGGTGCCGGCGCGCTTTCCGCAACCATGCCTTCCAAGACGTCTGCATCGGATTCGAAACGCGATGCAACTCCTTGTGCTGAAATGTTGTCGTCGGCCTCGGTGACCAGTAAGGCGCCAACCCTGGCCTGCGAAAGAACGACCTCGGCATTCTCGCCTGACGCCGGCATCTGGAATGCCGTCTCCAGGAGTGTGCCATCGCGCAGCAGTGCCCGGGCGGCGTAGAAACCCGGCGCCAGATCGATGTCGTCCGCAGGCTGGTGAAGCGTTCTGATGATCTGCAGATCGTGGTTCAGGATCGAGACTGTTGCGCCGGAGACGCCCAGGCGCTCAGGCACGGATAGGATCAGCTTGCCGCTCATCTCAGCCTCCCATCCCACCGCCTGCTGGCGGGGCTGCGGGTGGGGCCGCCAGCGGCGGTGCTGGCGGGGGGCCCGGGATTGCAGTCATGCTTATCGGCCAGTTCGGCGTCTGCTGGTTGATGAGCTGCATGTCGGTGACCGCTTTAAACCCGGCTCCGGCCTCGGCCGTCAGCTTGAAGATTCCGGCCTTCGAGGTCACAGCGTAGGGATGGTCCGCCGCCGACGGTGGAATGTTCTGGCTGAAGCCGCCGCCCACCCGCTCCAGCGCGAGCCCGGTGCGTTCGATCGCCGCATCGGGGCGGATGATCAGCCGGAACTCGACCTGCGGCGGTGATGTCAGCCAGCGCAGTGTCACGTTTTTGAAAGTTGTCCCTGTCGCAGGCGCATATTGGCCGGTTTTAGCCCCCGTGAAGTGATTGCTGAGCGCCGTGTTGAGGGTGAAGCTCGTGACTGGCCAGCGCTTTTTCAGGTCGTTCAAATCCGCGTTCTCGGCCCCATTCTCCAGGCACTTGGTGAGCGCGTCGCAGAAGTCAGTCTTCTTGCCTGCGATCGTTTGCGCGATGGAGCCGGGATAGGAACCCATGAACATCGGCGTCGCACGATCGTCCACGCCAGGGAGCGGATCCCACACCGTGCCGGGCGGGTTCGCCAGGCCGGGGTAGTCCATCACGGTCTCGCGGCAGGCATCGACGAAATAGAACTGCGTCCTGGCGATGTTCGGATGATCGTTGGATGGCGCCATGCCGAGCATAAAATTGGCGGTGACCTCGCATGAGCACTGCAATACGCCGCCGGCTGCGGGGTCGGTGAAATCGGCGAGCGTGATCAACGGGCTGCCGAGGCGCTCGAGACCGTGTCCGGAATAATAGAAGAAGGTCATGCTGCCGGGATCTGCGGCGGCGGCTTTCCGCCAGTCCTTGGCCGCAATGACGAAGTTCCTCCAGTCGGCCGGGTTGATCCCCTCCCGCGTCAGCTGCTTCCCTTTGCCTAGATCGATTGGCTTGAGCTTTGGCTTTTCTTTTGCGGACGGCGACATCACCAGACGTATAGTTGCCAGCGGACAGGCGAGTGAATCCGCGTTGGCGACCAGCCAGCGGCAGATCTCCCAGGTGCTGAGCGCCGGCGAGGCCAGCCGCAGCAGGTTGAATTTCTTTGGATCAGGCGGCTCGGTCGCTTTGGGCAGGTGCGCATACTCGCTCACCCCCACCAGAAAGGCGTGCGTCTGGGACTGGCCTTTAAACTTCCTGCGGCGATCGAATACGAGGGTCATCTAGCCGTACATCTTCTTGATTGTGGCTCGGTCTCCGGGGCTCAAACCCTGGCGCTGGCCGACGGTAGCGGCATGGCCCTTGACGAGTTCGATGGTTGGCTTGCCGTCCTTGGAGAAGGCGACGAGTGGATAATGCATGATGGAATCGAGATCGTAGTCCTCGATATCGACGCCATCGTGAATGTGCTGCGTGAAATTGTGCTCCATGCCGGCCTGTATCCGGTCGAACCGGATGCGGATATGCGCGTCGCGATCGATCCTGCTCTGCTCATGCCACAGGCCGAGCGCATGCCCGATCTCATGGATGGCGTTGCCTGCGCTGCATTCCGGCCCGAGCAGCAGTTCCTGGCGCCCGCCGCGCATGCCCACCGCCGAGCGGCAGCCGGAGCCAGGGACGAAGGCGACGAAGTTCTTGTGCTTGGGGTTGCTGGGATCGCGCTGCTGGAATTTGATCGAGGTCTTGGCAGACCAGTGGGCCATTGCGTCATGGACGCGCTCTGGTTTCGGCAGCGTCGCTGCCATTTCGAAGATCAGGACGCCCCCCGGCCAGCGAAACTTCTTGCTCAGGATGGCCGATCCAAGTCCTACCGCCCCCTTGCGTAGCATTCCTGGCGATTGTTGCACGGCTGCAAGAGTGTCTGCCGCTTCCTTGGCGCTGCCCAAGACAATGCAACCCTCGACCACCGCCTGGCCGTCGACGACTGTGTATTGAACCGGGCGCACTGTCTTGCCGATCCGCGCAAATGTGGTTTGCACGGCTGGTCCCGCTTTGAGTTCTCCGTCTTCCGCCATTTTCCCCTCCCTCTCAGTCTCGATCGAAAGAATGAAGTCGCAGCCGCTGCGGCGTCTTTGACCCAAGCCGCCACGGGTAACTCAACACTGTGCCGAATGATGCGTCATCCGCTCCGGCCGGAAGGTACCCGGCGCGCGCAGACAGCGTGTATTGCCGCCGCTCTTCGACTGCTTCGTCAGGAACCGAGAGCACAAACGCGACGGGCTGCGTCGAACCGGGCTCAAGCCGGTAGTGCGTCTCGGCCATCACGATCGATGGCGCGTCGAGCATGGTCGTGTCCTCGAGCCGGACGCTGATATCCACGGGGCGGCTGGGTGGACCGTCGACGAAATCAATTGAGCCGTTGATGTCGGGGCTGCTCACCGGGCTGCTCCATCATCTCCGCGAACGCTTCGGTGCGGAGCAAAGCCCGCGACAAGTTCGGCAAAATTTCTGAGGTGACGGCAAACGAACGCAACGCGCCCCGATATCGACAGCACAGTATTCGTGACAATGAACGAGCCCACCGCCATGTCGTCGAGAACCGCTCTTATTGGCCATAATTGGATGACAAGAACGTGTTGATTAAGTGCTGAATTTACTGTGTTGTCAAGTAAACAGGTCGATTTATTGGATTCGGCAGAAGTCAACGAAGCCCATGTTATTGACAAAACGTCCACGCGCGCCGCACATGGTCCATGTGACGTCGTCTGGCCTGTCAGATCTCAGCGACGAGCAAATATCGCTGTCGATCGTTCACGATGTGAACTGACGCTGCGACAGTCTATGAAATACGTCACGTCCATTCCCTTCGGTACAAAATTGCGAATGGGCCGCAGGGCTGGATCGCGCGTAGGGCGGAAGCGGGCGATTGCTCAGGCGTAAGGCGTGCCTGCCATTGCGACTTTCAGGCCGATGCTGCCCTTGTCGACGAGAGCGAGAAAGGCCGCGCTCGCTTGGCCGCTGTCGCGGGTTTCTCGAAACGTCCGGTGCGCCTGGATGAAGGCCACACTCCATGTCGTCAGGAGCAGCGCCGCACCCAGCCGGGCGTCGGGGTCGGCGGCATCACGCCCCGCGCCTTCGGTCAGCGCTACCGTCAGCACGTCCGCCAGCTCATCCCGTATCGCTCTCGCCCGCGCCTTGAGCGTCTCGCTGCCCTCGACCGTCCTGATCAGGCCCTGGCTCCTGGCGGAGAATTCGACGACGGGGCTACGTTCGGCAACCAGGCGATGCGCGAACAGCCGCAACGCCTCGATCGGCGCGATGCCTGGATCGCGCTGCCGCAGAGCCTCGCGCAGCATCTCGCGGCCTTCCTCGTCGCGGTCGAAGAGCATGTCCTCCTTGCGCGGGAAGTGATTGAACACCGTCATCCGCCCGACATCGGCGGCCGCCGCAATCTCATCCACCGTCACTTGATCGAAACCCCGCTCGAAGAACAGGAGCGTGGCGGCATTGGAGATGGTTTGCCGCGTGGCGAGGCGCTTGCGGGACCGGCGGTCGGACGGGATTGACATGGCACTCCTGATTTAATATGTACTGAGTACAGATTGGTATCGAGTATAGAAACAGGCAGACCGGAAAACAAGCCTTTTCGCTCGACCCCGCCGCAGAAACCCAGCAGGTCCGCGCCCACAGGGCACGTCACGGGCAAGCTCCTCACCGCGCTGCCCCACTATGAACAACTCCTCGTCATGAACAGAACCTTCGCCATGAACAAATCCCTTACCGTCATCTTCGCCGCAATCGGGCTCGACGCCGTCGGCATAGGTCTCATCTTCCCCATCCTCCCGCGCCTCCTCCAAGAGGTGACACACAGCCCTGACATCGTACCCTACATCGGCATCATGACCGCGCTCTATGCGCTCATGCAATTCGTCTTCGCGCCCATGCTCGGCGCCTTGAGCGATAATATCGGCAGGCGTCCCGTGCTGCTCATTTCGCTCGCCGGTGCGGCCATCAACTACATCGTCATGGCCTTCGCGCCGCAGCTCTGGATGCTGTTCCTCGGCCGCGCCATTGCCGGCCTGACCAGCGCCAACGTCTCCGTGGCCATGGCCTACATCACCGATGTGTCGCCGCAGGACAAGCGCGCCCGTCGCTTCGGCCTGTTCAACGCCGTGTTCGGCGCCGGCTTCATCATCGGACCGGTGCTCGGCGGACTGCTCGGCGAGCATTGGTTGCGGCTGCCTTTCATTGCTGCCGCCGTGCTCAACGCCTGCAATCTGCTGCTGGCCTTCTTCATCCTGCCGGAGTCCCGCACGCCGGCCCGCCAGAAGCTCGATCTGGCCGCGCTCAACCCGCTTGCGCCGCTGCGTTGGGTGTTCTCGATGAAAGGGCTGCTGCCCATCATCCTCGTGTTCTTCATCATGAGCGCCACCGGCGAGGCTTACGGCACCTGCTGGGCGCTGTGGGGCTTCGACACCTTCCAGTGGAACGGTGTCTGGATTGGCCTTTCGTTGGGCGCCTTCGGCATCTGCCAGACGCTGGTGCAGACATTCCTGCCCGGCCCGGCGGCCAGACTGCTCGGCGAACGTTGGGCCGTTGTCACCGGCATAGGCTTCGCCTGCATTGCCCTTCTCGCCATGGCTTTCGCCAGCCACGGCTGGATGGTGTTTGCCATCATGCCGGTCTTCGCTCTGGCAGGCATCGGCGCACCGGCGTTTCAGGCCTTTGCCACGAGGCAGGTCGACCCCGCCCGCCAGGGCCAGTTGCAAGGCGTGCTGGCATCGGCCGTCAGCCTCGCCTCCGTCATTGCCCCGCTTGGCTTCTCGACCTTCTACTTTGTTGTCCAGAAGCAGTGGCCCGGAGCCATCTGGCTCTCGGTGCTGGTCGTCTATGCCATAGCCATTCCGCTGGTTCTTCTCGGCACCCGGAGCGCCCGCTCCGTAGAGCCTGCGATCGCGTAGATCTCCGTCAGTAAAGCCGCTCACACACCAGACCTTGCAAATATGCTATACTCACCGGACGTAACCGGGAGAGGTATCGATGAAGAAGGCTTTCCTGATTTCTGCCATTGTCGAGATGACATTTCTAGGCGCGGCGACGACGGCGTCATTGGCGGATGATCTTCCCGCCTTGAACTCGAAGTGGCGCGAACAGCAACGCGGAACCTGCCTGGAGATTACTCAAATTTCGGATGCACTTCCTGGACCGGCAGGCTGCGCTCAGATTGCCGGTCGGATGAAAGACGATCTGATGATCGGTTATGCCTGCAAAAGCGGATCGGAAATCAGTTTTTTCTCCGGACTGCAAACCGACAATTCGATAAAGCCCGATATTTTCATTGGCCGGTATAGCGCGGAAGCCATAATCGCCCAATTTTGCACCAGAATTAGCAACGACTGGCCTCCGGATTATGATTGCAAAAATGAAATGACGTTCAAAAGCGTCAGCAGTTGCACACCCTAAACCGCGCCGTTGAAAGACCGAAGCTTCATCAGCCGTGCTGTAGAGATCACTGCCTGGGCGACGGCGTGGTGGGCGAAGCGGCCGATCAGGACCGGCTGAATGAAAAGAGCTTCGCATCGGAGTCTTCGATGCCGCCGATCGCCGAGGCAACGATCTCCGAAGCGATCTGCGAGAAGGTGATACCGTTGCCGCCATAACCCATCACGGCGTGGATGCGTGGGTGGCACGGCAGTGCGCCAATATAGGGCATGCCGGTGTTCGTGGTGCCGAATGAGCCGGTCCAGGCGAATTCGGGGCGGACGTCGAGCCGCGGCAGCAGGCGATGCAGCTTCTTTGCCAGACGCTGCGCCTTGTCGGCAATCAGCGCATCGCGGCGCGCCTCGTCGATGAATTCCTCGTCCTCACCGCCGCAGATGACGCGGCCATCTTCTGTTGTCCGCAGGTACAGATACGGCTCCGACGCCTCCCAAATCAGCGCCGCGCCCGGCCAGATGTTTTTCGGTTGCGGCGCCGTGGCAATCGCCCAGGTCGAGACAACGCTGTGCGCGGTCTTCGGGATGATGTCGGTCAGCTCGTAGCCGGTAGCCAGCACAAGATGCCGCGCGGTGATGGTCGGACCTAGGCTGGTGGCGACGACGACATGATCACGGCTGTCCTCGATCGCCGTTGCCTGCACCGGTGCATAAAAGCGCGCCTCGCGTTGCAGCGCCTTCAGCAGCAGGCCTGCCGTGAGCTTGCGCGGGTCGAGCGCGAGATTGCCGTGGCTGAGGATGGCGCCGGCGCGATCGATACCAAACTCATCGGCGAGGACCTTGCGGGTCAGATAGCTTGCGCCGATGCCGACCTGCCGGCGCGCTTCTGCCTCGTCGCGCAGCGCGGAGGGGTCGAGTACATCGCCGGCCAGATAGAGCGAAGGGGATGATGTAAGGCGACAGTCGATGCCGAGTTCGGCGATCCGTCCGCCAAGGTTGGACACCGCAAGCCGCGACCGACGCCATGCCTGTCCGGCATCGGCCTTCCCGACCATCGGCGAAAGTTTCGTCAGCGGCTGGTCAAGTTCGAACTGCACCAGCGCCGTCGTCGCCGCAGTCGATCCCAGCAGGGGTCCGCGACGGTCGATGCAGATCACCGAATGGCCAGCGCCGGCCAGCGTTTCTGCGGCCATGGCGCCGCTGATCCCCATGCCGACGATCAGCACGTCGGTCTTGACATCGCGGGTCAGTTTCTCCGTCGGCGCCGATGGCGCTCGATAGGCAAACCAGACCGGCCGACCGCTGCGCAGGTCGAGTTTGCGTGCCACCAATGTCTCCAGACGTCATGTCTTCAGCTGCCAACCAATGTCTTCAAACGAAGAGCGGCCGCCATAGCTCCGGCGGCCGCCGATGGCGAGGCTATATGCGCCCGAGAACAACCAGAATGATGATGATGATCAGCACCAGCCCGAGACCGCCGCCGCCATAATAGCCAGTGCCGTAAAACGGTCCGCCGCCGAGGCCGCTGAAGCCGCCAAGCAACGCGATGATAAGGATGATAATAAGAATGGTACCCAGGCCCATATGCCGTCTCCTTGCGCTGCCGCGCCATTCACGCCGCGCGGTTCGAAGACAGAAACTCGCGGCAAGCCGTCCTGTTCCCCAGCGATTTTCATGCGACGGCTAGGGAACGAAACCCATCATGACGGCGTTTGCTGAGGTTCAGGTGCAAGCCGCAGCGTGCATCGCGCCCTAGGCGGAGAATTCAGTGCGGGATCGCCCTTAAGACACAGCCTGCAGCTCATCGACCTGAACCCGCCGGTAGGCGGCGGCCGCCGCCATTCCCGACAGCAAGCTGGAGCGTGCCATCAACACCTTCATCCGCGACACAGAAACCGAACTGCTGTTCAACCGTTCAAGCCGCATCAAGCACAAGCCCGACACCACCTTCGGCAACGTCAAGGCCGATGTGATCGCCGGCAAGGAACCGCATTTCCACCGCGGCAATTTCTGCTCGGTTATCCGCAACTCCGCGTGGCGTTAGAGCAGCATCATTCTCGACGCGCATGATCAAGATCGGCGGCGGGCTGCTGCTGTTCTACGCATGGCTGCTATGGGGATCGAAGCCGCTGTTGTAGATTGAATTGCGGCCTAGAAAATGATCGCATGCGACCCGCGCTGCAAGGACCTTGGCCGGATCACGCAAGGTCGGGATGTAACGAGGCGCAGGAGGATCGATGGCTGACGCGTCGTCCGAGGGAAATTTCGGCTGCCAGCGCTGCTGGCCTATGTCGCCGGACGACACCTGGGAGGCGCGCGCCGGCCTGTCTCACCAGGCCACGCTCATCGACGAGTCGCATCTGATCGCCTCGGTGCTCGGCTGCCCCGTCTGTTCGCAGCGCTTCGTTTCCGTCTTCATCGAGACCATTGACTGGGTTGGCGGCGACGATCCGCAATGCTGGGTCCAACTGCCGCTGACGCCTGATGAAGCCGAGCGGCTGACACGCGAGCCTGTCACGGAAGGCGATCTTCACGGCCTCGGTGGCGACAGGCGCTCTCTCCTGAAAGGCTTCCTTAGGGGAGGTGTCGAAAAATGCATGTGGACCAAGGGCCTGTCCATTGGCTGGCACGACTAGCCGCGAAGGCGACCATCGGCTGAGCGCAGCGTCCGTCCTGCTCACGTCGCCTTGCCGGCCGGCGCGCCTGTGTCTTCCTCCGACATATCGTCGAACGAAGCGTAGTTCATGTTGTAGAGCCGCGCATAGAGACCCTTGGCCGCCATCAGCTGCTCATGATTGCCGCTTTCGACGATCTCGCCATTCTGCAGCACGATGATGCGGTCGGCGCCGCGGATGGTGGCAAGCCGGTGGGCGATGACTAGGCCGGTGCGGCCTTCCAGCAGCGTGACCAGGGCCTTCTGGATCAGCATCTCGGTGTAGGAATCGATGCTGGCCGTAGCCTCGTCGAGCACCAGAATCTTGGCGTCCGCCACCAGCGCACGCGCAAAACTGATCAGCTGCCGCTGGCCGAGCGAGAGATTGCCGCCGCGCTGCTCGAGCTCGGTGTCGTAACCGTCCGGCAAATGTTCGATGAAGTCATGCGCGCCGACGGCCTGCGCCGCCCGCACCACCTCTTCGCGGGTTGCGGAAGTCTTGTGGTAGCGGATGTTTTCCAGCACCGTTCCGGAAAACAGGAACGGCTCCTGCAGCACCATGGCCACCTGGTCGCCAAGCGAATCCTGCGTGACGTCGCGCACATCGTGGCCGCCGACCCGCACATCGCCCGACCAGACATCGTAGAAGCGGTGCACCAGCGCCATGCAGCTCGACTTGCCCGAACCGGTAGGGCCGACCAGGGCAACGGTCTCGCCGGGATTGACGCGGAACGAGACATTTTTCAGCACCGGCTGGTTCTGACGGTAGCCGAAGGTGACGTTCCTGAACTCGACTGAACCGTCCATGTCGCGCGTCAGCGCCACCGCGCCTTGCCTGTCGCTGACGTCGACCGGCACGTCCAGCACTTCGGAGATGCGCTGGCCCGACGCCATGGCGCGCTGCATGACGCTATACTGCATGGTGAGCGAGCGGATCGGGTCGAAGAAACGCTGGATGTAGAACAGGAACGCCACCATGACGCCGATGTCGAGGCTGTGCGACAGCACCATCGAGCCGCCGCCAACGATGACCGTCGCCATGGCAATGCCGGTCAGCGTGTCGACGATCGGCACCATCACCTGCGCATATTTCGCCGAGGTAAGGTGCGTTCTGAGATTGGCCAACACCTTCTCGTCATAGAGATCGAAATTGACGTGCTGGCGCTCCAGGCTCTGCACCGTGCGCACGCCATGGATGCCTTCGGCGAGCGCGCCATTGGCGATCGAATTGGTCTCATGCGCGGCCATGAAGGCGACCTTGGCGCGCGGCAGCCAGAACAGGCGCACGATGAACAGCGCCGGCATGGTCGATAGCGTCAGCAGGCCGAGCCGGAAATCGAGCCAGAGCAGAACGGTGACGATACCGAACAGAAGCACGATGTCGCCGACCGACATCACCGACGTCTCGAGGAACTCCTGCATCGAATTGACGTCGCCCTGCAGGCGCGACATCAGCCGTCCGACTTCGGTCTTGTCCATGAAACTGAGCGACACACGTTGCAGATGGCTGAACATGGCGCGGCGCAGGTCCGACAGCACGTTCTCGGCCACCTTGCCGACGACGCTTTCCTGGACATAGCTGGCGGCATAGTTGATCAGGATGATCAGGGCGAAAGCGCCGATCGCCCAGTTCATTACAGCGCGGTCGGGTCGGCCCGCCGCCATGCCATGGTCGATGGCGTAGCGGATGACCAGCGGGATCGCCAGCTGCGTCAGCGTGAACACCAGCACTGCGGCGACGGAGATGAAGATCCGGCCCTGATACGGTTTTACGAAGCTCCAGATGCGGCGCACGATGCGCGGATCGTAGGCCTTGCCGAAAACCTCTTCCTCGTCGCGATGCGAGCCGACGACGGCCTTTGTCGGCCGGCCGCTGGTGTCTTCCTTCTCGTCGTCGTTCTGTGTCGACATCATGCGGCTCCCACGGCCATCGGCAAATCGTCGTCCGGCCGCAGTTGCAGGTCGTAAAGCGCGCGGTAGCGTCCCTTGAGCGCCAGCAATTCCTCGTGCGTGCCGCGCTCGGCGATACGACCGTTTTCGACGAACAGGATCTGGTCGGCATGCATCAGCGAACTCAGCCGGTGCGAGATGATCAGTGTCACGCGGTCCTTGGCGAAGCGCTTCATCGCCGTGCGGATCCGCTGCTCGGTACCGGCGTCGACCGCCGCGGTAGAATCGTCGAAGACCAGAACCGAAGGCCGCAGCATCAGGGTGCGGGCGATGGTCAGGCGCTGGCGCTGGCCGCCGGAAAGCGAGGCGCCGCGCTCACCGACGACCGTGGTGTAGCCGGCCGGAAGCCCGATGATGTAGTTGTGCAGCTGGGCATACTCGGCCGCTTGGCCGATGCGGGTCTCGCGTGCCCACGGATTGCCATAGGCGATGTTGTTCTCGACCGAGGTGGTGAACAGGAACGCGTCCTGCTGCACGACGCCGACCGCCTTGCGCAGCGATTGCAGCGTGACCTCGCGGATGTCCTGCCCGTCGATGGTGATCGCGCCCGACGTCACGTCGTAGAAGCGCGGGATCAGATGCGCGATGGTCGACTTGCCACTGCCCGGCGGGCCGATAATGCCGACGCTCTCGCCGGACCTGGCTTCGAAGGAAATGCCCGACAGCGCCGGCCGGCCGCCTGTGCCCGCATAGCGGAAGCCGACATTGTCGAAGCGCAGCACGCCTTCGCTGACGACGAGATCCTTGGCGCCGGGCGCATCCTGGATGTCGAGTTCCGCATCGAGCAGTTCGAACAGCCTTGTGCCGCAGGTCGAGGCGCGGGCAAACGAATTGACCATCAGGCCGAGCTGGCGCACAGGCATCTGCAGGATGGTCATGAAGGTGAGGAACTGGGCCAGCGTGCCGACGCTGATCTCGCCCGCAATCACCTTCTGGCCGCCGAACCACAGCACCAGCCCCATGGCCGCCAGGAAGGAAAAATTCATCGCGCTGGTGTTGGAGACGCGGATGTCGACGCGCTGATCCGCAAGCTCCAGCGCCGACTTTTTGGCACGGTCGAATTTTTCAAGTTCGTGCCGTTGCGCGGCGAAGGCGCGCACGACGCGGATGCCGCCGAGATTCTCGTCCATCACCCGGCTCAGCACCGACAGGCGCTCTTGCAGCGTCAGCCAGGTGCTGCGCAACCTGAGCTGCGTGACCGAGGAGCGCCAGGCGACGAACGGCACAAAACTCAGGCTGAGCAGCCCGAGCTCGATATCGGTGCTGATCAGGAGGTAGGAGCCGACACCGATCAGCACACCGAGCAGCACCACGCGCAATATGCCGGTGGAAAAGAACATGCGCACGCCGTCGAGGTCGAGCAGGCCGAGCGTGATGAGGTCGCCGGTGTGGACCCTGTCATGGAAGGAGAAGCTCAGCCGCTGGATCTTCTCGTAGAAGGCCAGGCGCAGCTCATAGCCTGTGCGGTGGCCGACGGCCTCGCCGTAATAGTTCTGCGCCATGGTGAAGAGGCCGCGCAGGATCGAGACGACGAGCAGCGTGATTGCCGTCGTCCAAAGCGCCTGCTCCGCCGCCGCGCCGCCGCCAGCGGCCACCACGCCTTGCGCCTGGTCGATGGCGTGGCCCAGCAGGCGCGGGATGAACAGCTGTAGCGTCGCGGCGATGAAGGTCGAGACGATGGTGATCGCCACCTGCCAGGGATGGCGCAGCGTCATGCGCACGATGCGCAGCAGTGTGCTGAGGCCCTTTCCCCAGGAAGCCTCCGCCACATGGGCAAACGATTTGCCGCGCTTGGCCGCGCCGCTGGTTGCATCCGTATTCAAGGAAAATATCCAGCCCGATCCGGACATTAGCCCGGACGAATGAAAGCAGACTCAGTTTCAGATGCTGCGATGGTACGCCTCCATTTTGACCGTTCAAGGGCCAATGGCGGCATCGCACTGTGCTTGAGGGCGGCGCATGACATATGAGTTGAGGCTAAGATTGCAGGTTTGGCTTATGGCGCATTGCGAGGCATTGTCCCGCACGTGTCAGCCCGCCATCCAGCCGCCATCCACCATCAGATTGATGCCGGTGACATAGCTTGCCATGTCGCTGGCGAGGAACAGCGCGGCACCGGCGACGTCACTCGGCGTGCCGAGCCGTGGCCAAGGCGTGCGGCTGTGCGAATAGGCGAGCGCGTCGGGATCGTTGGCGACGCCCGGCTTGCCGGTGATGATCTTGCCGGGCGCGATCGCGTTGCACACGATCAGGTCCTCGGCATGGTCGACGGCGATCTGCCGCGTCATCTGCACGATGCCGCCCTTGCTCACCGAATAGGGAAAATCGCCTGGGCAGGCGACCATGCCGTGCTGCGAGGAAATGTTGATGATGCGGCCGCGAACCTCGTTCACCGGCGCCTGGCTGAGCATCTGCATGACCGCGCGCTTGGAGCCGTAGAAGAACCCGGTCAGATTGACGCCGATCACGCGGTTCCATTGCTCAGGCGTGGTCTCGACCAGATTGGTGCTGGTGTAGACGGCCGCATTGTTGACCATCACGTCCAGCCGCCCGAAATGCGCGGCTGTCGCGCCGACCAGCGCATCCACCGCGTTCCAGTCCGAAATGTCGGTTGCGACATGCATCGTCATCCCGTCGGTCGACTGGATCAGATCGACAGTGCTTTGGCCGCCTTCGATAGGCACTTCGACCGTGTCGGCAATGACGACGGCAGCACCTTCCGCCGCGAATTTGAGCGCGATGGCGCGGCCGATGCCGGAACTTCCTCCGGTGACGATAGCGACCTTGTTCCCGAGCAGAGGCATTTTTTCTCCTTTGAGCAATTCCAGGAAAAGTGTGAGCGGTTTTCTGTCCGGAATTGCGTAAAAACAAAGAGATAGAGCGGTTCACCGTTTCCCTGAAACGGTGAACCGCTCTAGTGTTCCCGGCGCACGACCTTGCCTTGCCCCGAACCGATCAGCGCCTGATCGCGCACGATCTCTCGCCCGCGCAGAAACACATTGGTCAGCCGCGCTTTGACGCTCCAGCCGTTGAATGGCGTGTAGGCCGCGCGTGAAACCTGCCCGGCGTCGGAGATGGAACTGGACTGGCGCGGGTCGACGATCAGCAGGTCGGCGTCATAGCCGGTAGCAATGCGCCCCTTGCGCCGGCCAAGCCCGAAACGCTCCGCCGGATTGCGTGCGCACATCCGCACCACATCAGGGTACGTGATCAGCCCCTCGTCGACCAGCTTCAGCATCACCTGAAGCAGCGTCTGCAGCCCTGGCATCCCCCCGGGTATATCGGCGAAAGCTGAGTAAACGGCGGCCTTTTCGGCCGGCGCATGCGGAGCGTGGTCGGTGGCGACGATGTCGATCAGCCCACCCTTCAGCGCAGCGCGCAAGGCTTCGACGTCCTGTCGCGATCGCAGGGGTGGCGAGCCCTTCAGCCTAGCGCCTTGCGTCTCGTAGTCGTCGGCGGTGAAGAACAGGTTTTGCGGTGTCGTCTCGACGCTGGCGTCCGCCCTGTCGCGCAGCCGGCTCCACGCTTCGACGCCCGGTTCCGAGTTGATCTGCCGGACGTGGATGCGCGCCCCTGTCGCGGCGGCGGCAAGCACGGCGCGCGCAACGCCGCCGGCTTCCGCCAGCGGTGGCCGGCTGTCGAGAAAGGCGGCGATAGTCCCCGTCTTGTTGCGCTCATTGGCGCCGGTCAGCATCGACTGATCGCCCGGCGAAATGCCGATCAGCGTATCGGCGTGGCCAAAATGTCTGAGCGCCTCGGCAACGCCGTCGAAATTCCGAAACAGGAAGTTTTCCGGCACATCGGCGGTGAACAGTTCGAACGACACGGGCGAGAGATCAAGCAGCCCGGCGATGCGCGACAAATCGCGGCTGACGACGGCCTGGAAGCCGACATCGACGTGGAGCCGGCCTGTCGCCATCGCCATCTTGTCGGCGAGCTCTTCAGCGCTGGCCGTCCACGGTTCGTCGGTCGGCATGTCGAGCACCGTCGTCACCCCGCCAAGGGCTGCGGCATGCGTGCCCGAGGAAAAATCCTCCTTGCGCGTCAGGCCCGGCTCGCGCAGATGCGCATGCGCGTCGACCAGCCCGGGCAGCAGCAGGCAGCCGGAAGCATCCAGCACCGTCGCGGCTTCCGCCGTGCCGCCGGGTGTGATCAGCGCCGCGATGCGGCCGCCGGCGATGCCGACATCGCGCTGCTCCTGCCTGTCGGCATTGACGACGGTCGCGCCCCTGATCAGCGTCTCGAACATGCCGCCTCGCTTCCGTTAGGCGCGCCGCTCGAAGCCGGCATGGTTCTCCAGCCAGAAGCGGGCGATGTCCTCGCGCCGCATGAAGGCGGCAGCCAGTTTCGTCTCCACATGCTCGATCACCTCGCGCAGCCCGGACGCCCGGTTGGGCTGGCCCATCCAGCGCGCATGGATGCCGATCGTCAGCATGCGGCCGCCGGTCTCGTCGGCTTCGTCGAGCATATAGTCGATCGCCGAGCGGCAATCTTCGGCGAAGTCGCGCGGATTGCTGTAGCCCGGCGCGACGAGGTAGCGGCTGTCGTTGAGCGTCTTGGAGTAGGGAACGACCAGGATTTCCGTGCCCTGATGGTCGAGGAAATACGGCAGGTCGTCATTGCAGGGATCGGAGTGGTAGAGAAACCCGCCTTCGCGCACCAGCAGATCGCGCGTGTTGACGCTCGGCAGCGAGCGGCAGTTCCAGCCCAGCGGACGCCGTCCCATCAGCTTCTGGTAGAGCGCGATTGCTTCATGCAGATGGCGCTCTTCCTCGCTGCGCTCCATCGTCGTGTAGTCGATCCACCGCAAGCCATGGCCGAGCAGATCGTGCCCGCGCGCATTCATCCATTCGGCCACCGCCGGGTTGCGTTGCAGCGCGACCGCGCAGGCGGAGACGGTGATCGGAATCTGGTAGCGGTCGAACAGCCGCGCCAGCCGCCACACGCCGGCCCGGCTGCCATATTCGAAATGCGTCTCGGTGCCGAGGTCGCGCACGGGCGGGCTGGAGGTGAGATTGTACTCGCCCCAATTGTCGTTGCGACCGTCGTCCAGCCAGGAATACTCCGAGCCTTCTTCATAGTTGAGCACCAGATTGATGGCGAGCTTCACGCTGCCCGGCCAGGTCATGAACGGCGGGCGCGGGCCGTAACCGACGAAGTCGCGCGGTTGCTGAAAATCGGTCGGCATCGGCTCTGCTCCTCAGCTTTCGTTGGCGGCGATCCAGTCGATGTAATCGTGGAAGGCCTGCCTCGCCGGCGTCGGTCGCCAGTCGGTATCGCGCTCGATGCGGGCAAGATCGTATTCGCCCCACATGCCCGTCTTCAGCACTGCGTTCATGGTGATGTTCGCCGTCTCCTGCGGGCTGACTTCGCTCTTCAGGCCGGGGAACCGTTCGGCGGCCCAGCCGATGAAATCGCCGACCGTCTGCGTGCCGCCGCTGCCGATATTGTAGTGTCGGTAGCGCAAGGTCTCGGCATCGAGCAGCGCCATGACAGCCTTGGCGACGTCGCTCGACAGCACATAGTCGCCGAGCGGCTCAAGACTGTTCGGCCGGATCGTCTCGTTGCTGAGCGCCATATGCGCGATGCGGTTCGGCAGATGACGCACATTGCGGCTGCCGGTGACGCGGTCCATCGACCCGTAGACCGAGGACAGCCTGACCGAGATGGCGGACAGGCCGAACAGATCAGCATAGCGGTTGGTGACCATTTCGGCGGCGAATTTCGAGATGCCGTAAAGCGTCAGCGGCGCGACATAGCCGTCCTCGGGCAATGGCTCGCCGCTCCAGTCAGGGCCGTTATGGCGATAGACCGAACCGGAGCTGACATAGACGAAACGCTTTATGCCGGGACGGCTGCGTGCCCATTCAAGCATCCGCACCGTGCCCATCAGATTGACGTCGACGATGGCAGCCGGATCGTTGGCTTCGGGCGGTTGCGTCGGGTCGCTCGGGCGCGAGTTCGGCGTCACCGTCGCGCCATGGACGATTGCCGTGATTCCATGCGCGTCGAGCGCTGCCGCCCATTGCTTGGAATCCAGTATGTCGGCGGTGAGCACGGTTAGGCGCTCCCGCACCGGCGCGAAGAACTTTTCCGCGATCGCGTCGAGGCCCGAGCGGTCGAGGATCACGGCGCGGGCTTGCGGATCACGATCCAGCCATTCGCGCGCCACCACGCTCATGACAAAGCCGGTGCCGCCGGTGACGAGCAGCGTCATGGGAACTCCCTTGAAATCGATCTGAAGGATTCAGCGCGTCGCATAGCCGCCATCCACGAGCATGTCGGAGCCGGTGACGAAGGACGCGTCCGGCGAAAGCAGGAAGGCAGCCGCCGCGGCGATCTCCTCCGGCTCGGCGATCCGGCCGAGCAGATGCGCCGGCCCGAGTGTGGCATTGGCTGCCTCGAAATCCGCGAAGCGGCGCAGCAGACGCGTCGTCGCCACCGCGCCCGGCGACAAGCTGTTGACGCGGACCTTGTCGGGCGCGTGGTCGACCGCCATGGCCTTGGCGAGATGGATCAACCCGGCCTTGGCGGCGCAGTAGGCAACCGCTTTGGTGGTGGCGACACGGCCGAACTGCGAGCCGATGAAGACCACCGAACCGCCGCCGCTTGCCGCGATCAGCGGCACCGCGAACTTGCTCATCAGGAAGGCGCCGGTCAGCCCAACATCGAGCTCGCGCCGCCACGCGCTCTCGTCGAGATCGACGACGGTGGCGTTGGTCGACGGGGCGGCAGCGTTGTGCACCAGCCCGTCCAGCCGACCGAATTTTTGTCGCGCGAATTCGACTGCGGCCCGGGCGGAACCGCTATCCGTCACATCGCATTGGCAGGCGGCCGCCGAAGGGCCGAGCTTGTCGGCAAGTTGCGTCGCCGGTTCGAGATCATAGTCGGCGCAGACCACACTTGCGCCCTCGGCAATGCACCGCCTGGCGATCGCCGCGCCGATGCCGCTGGCGGCGCCCGCGATCAGGATGACGCTGTCTTGCAGGCGGCTCATAGCGGTCGTCATTAAACCCGTTCCTCGACGGTTTGCACGATCTTCGCCGCGATCGGCCGGCGCAGCAGATTGTAGCAGGCGGCAAGCGTCACCAGAACCGCGCCGCCGCCCAGCAGCAGGAACATCGCCGGTGCGCCCATATGCGCCATCAATCCGGCGGAAACGCCGGGCGTCGCAACATTGCCGATCGAGTAAAGCAAAAGCAGCGTTCCGGAGGCGCCGACCATGTGCCGGCTATGCAGCTGCGAGGCGCCGAAGGCCATCGCCACCGGATAGATCGTCAGCGCCGTGGCGCCGTAGAGGAAGAACAGCACGAACAGCAGCGGTTCGGAGAAATTGCCAAGCCAGGCGATTGCCGCGCAAAGGATGACCGACAGCGCGCCTTGCGCCAGCAGGATGAGCCGTCTTTCAAACCGGTCCGACAGCCAGCCGACGGGCGTCTGCGCCAGCATGCCGGCAATGCTGATGGTCGTGACGAGGCCGACCGTCGTCCCCGCCGACAGCCCGATCTGGGCGCCGTAGATCGGCGTCAGCACGAAGATGTTCATGTTGGTGATGCCACCCTGGAAGATGGCGACGACCGTCACCGGCGCCAGCCGGAACAGCGCCAGCGGGCCGAGGCGCTTGACCGGCCCGCTCGCATGCTCCGGCTCGGTGGGAGAGGCGGGCAAGGCCGGCCAGCGTCCGCCGACGAATTTGGAAACCAGCGCCAGCAGCACCATCGCCGCCGCGACCGGAAACAGATGCGGCGATTGCGGCCCGACCAGCGCGACGAGAAGTTGTCCGAGCAGCACCGCGATCGCCGTCGTCAGCATGTACAGCGAGAACATCGCGCCGCGATTGTGCTGCTCGGCATAGAGGTTGATCCAGCTCTCGCAAACGACGAACAGCGACGCCATCGACAGGCCGCCGAGCAGGCGAAAGCAGATCCAGCTCGGCAGGAAATCGGTGAAGACGAAGCCCGCCGCCGCCAGCAGCGCCAGAACCAAGACCACAACGAACGTCCGCTCATGCCCGTAGTGGGCGACCGCCGGGCGGGTCACCAGACAGCCGACGAGAAAGCCGACGGGATAGGCGGTGAGCACGATCTGCACGACATCGGGGGAAACACCGGGCTTGCCGAGGTGCAGCGAGACGGCGGTGGTCAGCATGGCGCTGCCGATGCAGGCGAGACAGATACCGGTCATGATCGGCAGCAAAGCGCGCGAGCGCTGTGCGTTTTGCCACAGCCGCATCGCGGATTGGGCGATCGACCTCATGGCTGCGCTGCTCCCCTGGCCGCGCCGCCGCCGACGCCACCCTGAGCGAGAGGCTACACGGGGCAGCATTTGCTGCAAACGAAGATAGATACGGCTATGGCTTTGATTTTTTTGGCCATGCTGGCGACGGAAAGCGGCATCTTGGGCCGCGGCAGGGCTTTACAGCGGTTTTGTGCCGTCCATAGCATGGGTAAGTCGCCGACATCGCAAGCTGCCTGATCGAAAGCAGCAGGGAGGAATTCCATGACGATCGAACGTCTTGAAAACGGCCAACGCTTCTGCCGGGTGCTCCGTTACAACGGCACCGTCTATGTCGCCGGCCTGACGGCGGACGACCTTTCCGGCGATACCACGTCGCAAACCAAGCAGATCCTCGCCAAGATTGATGCCCTTCTGGCCAAGGCCGGCAGCGACAAGAGCAAAATCCTCAGCGCCCAGATCTGGCTGCGCGACATCGCCGATTTCGAGATGATGAATACGGCCTGGGACGCCTGGATCGACCGTAGCGCAATGCCGGTGCGCGCCACGGTCGAGGCGCACCTAGCCGGCGACCAATATCGCGTCGAGATCATGGTCACGGCGGCTGTCGGCTGAGGCCGTTGGGGCGGGCAAACCGAATGCATGAACTGGTCATCAAAGGTGGACGCGTCGCGCTCGACGACGGATGGGCCGAGCGCGACATCGGCATCGATGACGGCCGCATCTCAGCCATCGGCAATGGCCTGTCAGGCGAGACGCTGATCGATGCAGCCAAGCGCTGGGTCATGCCCGGCGGCATCGACGCGCACTGCCATCTCGACCAGCCGGTCTGGGGTGGGGCGGGTAATGCCGACGATTTCGAGTCCGGCACCATTTCGGCGGCCTTCGGCGGCACGACCTGCATCGTCCCGTTCGGCATGCCGGGTCCTGATATGTCGACCATTGGTGCCATTGATAGAGCGCTCGATCGTGCCGCGGGCCGCGCGGTGATCGACTACGGGCTGCATGCCGTGGTGACCATGGGCACCGGCGCCGATGTCGAGCAGCAGCTCTCCGAGCTTGCCGGCCGTGGCATCGCCTCGGTCAAGCTGTTCATGACCTACCAGGGCTTTGCCGTCGACGACGATCTTTTCTTCAAGGTGCTCGATACCGCCCACTCGCTTGGCTGGATCGTCATGGTCCATGCGGAGAACGACGCGGCGATCCGGCGCACGCGCCAGCGGCTGATCGATCTCGGCCGCACCGACATACGCTACCACGTCGTCGCCCACAGCGAGACCATGGAGCGCGAGGCAACGCATCGCGCGCTCGCCTTCGCCGAAATGACCGGCGCGCGCATGACCATCGTCCATGTCTCGTCCTGGCAATCGGCCGAAGAGGTGGCGCGGGCGCGGGTGCGAGGCGTCGACGCCATCGCCGAGACCTGCCCGCAATATCTCTTCATCAGTGGTGCCGACCTCGACCGCCCGGCAGTCGATGCCGCGCGCTTCGTCTTTTCGCCGCCGCCGCGTTCGACGCGCAGCCATCAGCATTTGTGGCAGGCGCTGATCGACGGCGGCATCGATCTCTGGTCATCCGACCACTCGCCCTATTTCTTCGCCGACAAGATCGGCAAGGCGCAAACGCCTGGCTTCACCACCACGCTGAGCGGCATTCCCGGCATCGAGACCCGTCTGCCGTTGCTGTTTTCGGAAGGTCTGTTGACCGGTCGGCTGACGCTCGACCGCTATCTCGATCTCACCTCGCGCAATGCCGCCGCTATCTATGGGCTCGCCGATCGCAAGGGCAGCATAGCGGTCGGGCTCGATGCCGATCTGGCGCTGTGGGACCCCGAAGCCACCTGGACGCTCGGCCATGCCGCTTTGCATTCGCGCGTCGACTTCACGCCTTACGAGGGCAGGAGCGTGACCGGCAAGCCGACCACCGTTCTGGTGCGCGGCGTGCCGGTGATCGCCGACGGTGTGTTGAAGGCACATCCGGGTTTCGGACAATTCCTGCCGCGCACCGCAGCCGATCCGGCCCGCTCCGGAAAACCAGTCGAGGAGACGACGCCATGGCTCGATGCCTGACCATAGCGGTCTGCCAGACCGGGCCGATCCAGCGCAGCGCCACGCGCGCCGAGACCGTCGGTCGCCTCGTCCATTTGCTGGAGCAATCGGCCGCAGCCGGCGCGCAAATCGCCATCTTTCCCGAAATGGCGCTGACCACCTTCTTCCCGCGCTGGCGCATCGACGATCAAGCCGAGATCGATGCCTTCTTCGAAGGCGCAATGCCCGGGCCGGAAACGCAACGCCTCTACGCCGCTGCTGCGCGCCTCAAGGTCGGCTTTGCGCTCGGCTATTGCGAACTCGCGCGTGAAGACGGCCGCACGCGCCATTTCAACACCATGGATCTTGTCGGCCCTGACGGGCGCTTCATCGGCCGGTACCGCAAGATGCATGTGCCGGGCTCGGCCGAACCGGAGGAAGGCACCACCACGCATCTGGAACGGCGCTATTTCGAACCGGGCAATCTCGGCTTTCCGGTCTTCGACTATGGCGGCGTTCGCGTCGGCATCGCGATCTGCAACGACCGCCGCTGGCCGGAAACCTATCGCATGCTCTGCCTCAACGGCGCCGAAGTGGCGGTGCTCGGCTACAACACGCCGCTGCTGCTCGACGAAGCGCCGGCGCTGGCGCACCTGCGAATGTTCCACAACCATTTGCCGATGCAGGCCGGCGCCTACCAGAACACGCTGTGGGTGGCGGCTGCCGCCAAGGCCGGGCTCGAAGACGGCCAGGCGCTCATCGGCGGCTCCTGCATCATCGCGCCCACCGGCGAGATCGCGGCGCAGGCGATTTCGCTCGGCGACGAGGTCATCGTCCATCGCGCCGACCTCGACCTCATCGCCACCTGCCGGAAAGTGAATTTCGACTTCGCGCTCTATCGCCGGCCGGATGAATATCGCCTCATCAGCGAGCCCGTCCGGTCGCATGTCTGACATGGCTCGCGATCGATCCGCTGGGTGCGCGACATGACGCCATCGCCGACAGTCCCGCTATCGCTCAGTGAGATCGTTGAGAACGGGCTGTGCATCGGCTGCGGGCTCTGCCAGTCGCTCGTCGGTCCGGCAGAGATCGAGATGATCATGACGCCGGAAGGGCGGCTGCGGCCAGTCGCCCGCACGGCGCTCAGCCATTCGACCCTGACGCGGATCAACGCCGTCTGCCCGGGAACGCGGATCGCGGGGCCGCCGCCGTCGCAGACGGATACCGCCGCGCTGACCGACACGGTGTGGGGGCCTGCCGAGCGTCTCAGCCTCGGCCATGCCGGAGATCCGACCGTGCGGTTCCAGGCATCGAGCGGCGGCGTGCTGACTGCACTCGGCCAGTTCCTGCTCACCTCTGGCCGCGTCAACTTCGTGCTCCACGTCTCCGCGTCGCGAACCGCGCCGATGCGCAGCGAGCGGCGGCTGAGCTTCGACGCCGCGTCCGTTCTCGAAGGTGCCGGCTCACGCTACGGACCAGTCGCGCCGCTTGGGGACTTCGGCGAGATCCTTAATCGTGGCGAACCCTTCGCGATGATCGCTAAGCCTTGCGACATTACCGCCGTGCGCAATCTGGCCCGGCACGATCCGCGTGTCGACGAACTCATGCGCTATGCGCTGGCCTTCGTCTGCGGTGGCGCTTCCGACCTGTCGAAATCCGAACAGGTGCTGCAACGTTTCGGCCTCGCCGAGGACGAGCTCGCGCTGTTCCGCTACCGTGGCTACGGCAATCCCGGTCTCAACCGAATCGAGACCAGCGACGGCCGCGCCTTCCAGCTCACCTACCGGCAGCTGTGGGAAGACGAGGACAGATGGATGATCCAGCCGCGCTGCAAGATCTGCCCCGACGCGATCGGCCAGGTCGCCGACATCGTCGCTTCCGATGCCTGGCTGAATGGCGGGCCGGCGGTCGATGACGAGGCCCTCAACGGCATCATCGTGCGCACCCCGCGTGGCCTGGAACTGTTCGATGCGGCAGTAGCGGCCGGTGCGTTGGCGATAAAGCGCGAGACCAGTTTTGCCGAACTGGGCGAACTGCAGTCGCATCAGACACGCAAGCGGCGCGCCGTGTGGGCGCGGCTGAAGGGCATCGAGATTGCCGGCAAGCCGGTGCCGGTGGTGACCGATCTTGCGCTGGAAGATTGCGCGCGGCAAAACACGCCGGCCGACAACCTCGCTGAGGGCCGCGGCGCCCGCGACCGCGCCAAGCGCGGAAGGCTGGGCGAGCCGCATCCCGTACCGCGCCCGAGCGAGACAGCGATGGTAAAGGATGGATGTCCATGAGCGAACAGACCGATGTGATCGTCATCGGCGGTGGCATGGCCGGCGCCGGCGCCGCCTTCGAGATCAGCCGGTCGGCCAAGGTGGTGCTGCTCGAGCGCGAAAGCCATTGCGGCTACCACACCACCGGCCGCTCGGCAGCAAGCTTCACCGAGAATTACGGCAACGGCGTCATCCGCCGTATCGTGCTGGCAAGCCGCTCGTTCCTGACCGAACCGCCGGCCGGCTTCGCTGACTATCCGCTGCTGAGCAAGCGCGGCATGATCACTGTGGCGCGCACCGATCAACTCGACCTTTTGTGTCAAGACCTCGAGGTAGCGCAGGCGCTGGTTCCGTCGATCGTCGCCATGACGCCCGCCGAGGCGATCGCACGCGTGCCGGTTTTGCGCGCCGACTATCTCGCCGGCGCCTATATCGAACCGCATTCGATGGACATCGACGTCAACGGCCTGCACCAGGGTTTTCTGCGCGGCGCCCGTGCGCGCGGCACGCGGATCGTCACCAATGCCGGCGTGAACGCCATTGGCCACCAAGGCAATCAATGGCGGGTTGACACTCCGGCCGGAGCCTTCCTTGCGACGCGCATCGTCAATGCCGCCGGCGCTTGGGGCGACGAGATCGCCGTCATGGCCGGCGTGCGTCCCGTCGGCCTGCAGCCCAAGCGCCGCACCGCTTTCAACATTCCAGCACCTGCTGGCGTCGATATCACCGACTGGCCGCTGGTCAACGATGTCGGCGCCGAGTTCTACTTCAAGCCGGATGCCGGGCAGCTGTTCGTCTCGCCGGCCGATGCTACTCTGTCGATGCCGATGGATGCCTATGCCGAGGACATCGATGTCGCCATCGGCGCCGAGCGTCTCGAACGGGCCACCACCATCGAGGTGCAGCGTGTGTCGCGGTCTTGGGCCGGGCTGAGGACGTTTGTCGCCGACGGTTCGCCCGTCGTTGGCCCCGATGACGAGGTGCCGGATTTCGTCTGGCTGGTCGGGCAGGGCGGCTACGGCATCAAGACCTCGCCGGCCCTGTCGCGCGTCTGCGCCAGCCTGATCGCCGGCGGCGGCCTTCCCGACGATGTTGCCAGGCAAGGCGTGTCCCTGGCCGATCTCACGCCGCACCGGCTTCGCGAATCGCAACGCAAACAGGTTGCTTCATGAGCGATACCGCTCTGACGGCTGGCGGCAGGCTGGCGGGGCGTTTGCTGGAGACGCTGGCGCAAGCCACCACCGATGCGCCGGGCATCACGCGCGTAGCCTACGGACCTGGCGAGCGCTTTGCCCATGATCTCATGCGCGACGAGGCCGAAGAACTGGGCACGGTCGCGCGCGTCGACGCGGCCGGCAATCTCTATTTGACGCTGGGAGGTCGCGACCCCGCTCTGCCGGCGATCGTCATCGGCTCGCATCTCGACAGCGTCCCGCATGGCGGCAATTTCGACGGCGCCGCCGGTGTCGTGGCCGGTTTGGCGGTGATGGCCGAACTGGTTGGACAGAGCATCCCGTTGTCGCGCGATCTGATCGTGCTGGCGACGCGCGCCGAAGAGGCCGTTTGGTTCCCGCTGTCGTACCCGGGCAGCCAGGCCGCCCTCGGTCTGCTGGACCCAGCAGCATTGGAGGCGAAGCGGTCGGACAGCGGCGGCACGCTGGCTGACCACATGCGGGAGGAAGGCTTCGACCCCGATGACGTGCGGCGTGGCGTGCCAGGCATCGATGCATCTCGCATCGCTGCTTTCGTCGAAGTGCACATCGAGCAAGGACCGCGCCTGATCGCCGCCGGCGTGCCGGTCGGCATCGTCACCGGCATCGCTGGCGGCTTCCGCTATGTCGACGCCAAGTGCTTCGGCGCCTACGCCCATTCCGGAGCGGAGCCGCGCTTTGCCCGGCACGACAGCGTGCTCGGTTTCGCCGATCTGGTCGTCGGCCTGGAAGTGGAATGGGATGCGCTCGAGCGCGACGGCCACGAGGCAACCATCACCTTCGGCCGCGTGCAGTCCGACCCTACACAGCATGGTGGCAGCCGCGTGCTCGGCCAAGTCGGTTTCACCCTCGATGTGCGCAGCGCCGAGGCCGTTGTTCTCGAACGGATCGAGGCGCGGCTGCACGCCCTCTTCGCCGAAGTCGGCACGAAGCGCGGCGTCACCTTCGAGGCCGGGCCGCGCTTCACCTGGGACCCAGCGACGATGTCGCCGACGCTGATTACAAGGCTGGACCGCGCTGCCGCTGATTTGCAGATGCAGGCACCGCATGTGCCAAGCGGGGCAGGACATGACGCGGCCACCTTCGCGGGCGCCGATATTCCGACCGCCATGCTCTTCGTGCGCAACGAGAACGGCAGCCACAATCCGCATGAAGCGATGGAGATCGCCGATCTCGATCAGGCGATCCGTCTGCTCCTGCGTTTCGTCATCGACTTCGACACGGACCAGCCATGAACCTCGCCGCCTTGCTCGTCATCGACCTGCAGAACGAATACCGCCCAGGCGCTGCCTGGCCGGTCGTTGGCTACGATGCCGTGCTCGCCAACGCCGCGCGCCTGATTGCTGCTGCCCGTGCAGCCGGCATTCCGGTCATTCACGCGCAGGCCTGGGTTAAGCCGGAGGAGCGCTCCGGCTATGCCAGGCAGGAAGAGATCCTGACCGAGGAGTTCCGCTCGGCCGTGGCCGGCAGCGAGGGCGCCGACATCTGCGCCGAAGTGGCTGCGCTGTCCGGCGACATCGTCGTCCACAAGCATTGGCCGAGCGCCTTTCGCCGCACCGATCTTTCGACGCGGCTTGCCGATCTCAAGGTGGAAAACCTTGTTGTCGCCGGCGTGCTCACCGACAGCTGTGTTACCGAGAGTGTGTTCGACGCGGTCTATCAGGGCTTTCGCGTTTGGCTGGTCAAGGAGGCCTGCGGCAGCATGAGCGAGGCCATGCACCGCACCGGCATGCTCGACATGGCCAACCGCCTCTATGGCGGCGGCATACTGCGCATGCCTGAGGCGCTCAAGGCGCTCGCCGGTCAGAGCTTCGACGGTTGGCGCTGCACAAGGCCGGTCGAGTTCGTCTACACGCTGGAGACCGTCGACCGGCTCTACGAAGCGCTGTGATCGGCGCCGCAGCCGCAGGCGCCTCTGACGATCGTCCTTGAAGCGGCGGGCTTGAGAACCGCGCCCGGCAGCGCCCCGGTCGCCTTGCCGTCACTCCATACGGATACGCCGTTGACGAAGACATGCTCGATACCGGCTGCTGGCTGGCGCGGCGCTTCGAAGGTCGCGGTGTCGATGATCGTTTCTGGATCGAAGATCGTCAGATCGGCGAAATTGCCGACCGCCAGCGTGCCGCGCTGCTCAATGCCGAATTCGCGCGCCGGCAGGCCCGTCATCCTGAACACCGCCTCCTCCAGGCTGAACAGGCCAACATCCCTGGCGTAGTGGCCAAGCACGCGCGGAAACGTGCCCCACAGGCGCGGATGCGGGTGGATGTCGTGCGGCAGCCCGTCTGACCCGACCATGCTGCGCGGATGGGCAAGGATGGTGCGGACATCGCTCTCGTCGAGCTGGAAATAGACCGCACCCGCCGGCAGCAGCCGCTCGCCCGCCTCGCGCTCGCTGCACTTCCATTCGCGGGCGATGTCGGCAATCTCGCGATTGGCCATTTCTGGATGCGGCGTCGACCAGGTGATGAGGACCTTGAGGCCGGTGTCGCAGCGCTCCAGCCGCAGCACGGTCGAGCTCGCCGCATAGGGATAGACATCCATGCCGATGTCCATCGTCGCGCGTGCCCGGTCGATCCGCTTCAGCGACGGGCCGCTCTTGCCGAAATTGGCGCGGCCTGTGCACTGGTGATGCGAAATGAACAGCTTGCCGCCGGCATGGCCGGCAATGTCGATCGCCTCCTCGATCGCCTCGTCCATCGTCTCGAAATAATTGCGCGTGTGGGTGACGTACGGCCCGCCGAGGCTTGCCGCCGTCGCCGCCAGCGCCTTGACCTCCTCGGTCGAAGAGTTGACCGCCGGCGGATAGTCGAGCCCTGTGCTGAGCCCGAACGCGCCCTCGGCCATCGCTTGTGCCACCGCCTCCTCCATCGCCGCCGTCTCCGCCGCGTTGGCAGGGCGATCGGTCACCGGCATGCAGCGCTGGCGCAAGGTGGTGTGGCCGACGAGCAAAGCCGCGTTGGTGGCGGTACCCAGCTTCTTCAGCTCAGCGACATAGTCGGCGAAACGGTCAAAGCGAAAGTTCTCTTGGCCGCCGACCAGCGTGAAGGGCGGCGGCGGCGCGCGGTCGAGCAGCAAAGGCGCAAGGCTGATGCCGCAATTGCCGGCGATTACCGTCGTCACGCCCTGGCTGATCTTCGGCACCATGCCGTCGGGCGCCAGCAGCGCGCCGTCATCATGCGTGTGCACGTCGATGAAGCCCGGCGCCAAAATCTTGCCCGCGGCATCGATCTCCTGCTTGCCATGCGCATCGGCCAGATCGCCGATGGCGGCGATCCGGTCGCCGTCGATGGCGAGGTCAGCCTGGAAACGATCCGAACCGTCGCCTGAAATCAGCGTCGCATTGCGGATGACGAGATCGTATAGCATCGGTCAGCCGTCCGGATTGGCGGCGATTTCTTCGCGGCGGCGCGCGACATAGGCGTCGAGCTCCTCGCGGATCGCCGGGTCCATCACCGGTTCCTCGTAGTCATGCAGCGCCTGCTGCCAGAGCTCTGTAGCGCGCTCCAGAGCATCCTTGCCGCCCGCTTCCTCCCAGGCGCCATGGTTCTGCCAATTGGACAGCATCGGCTGATAGAAGGCGGTGGTGTAGCGCGACATTGTGTGCTCGGCGCCGAAGAAATGGCCACCGGCCGGCACCGACTTGATGGCTTCGAAGCCGAGATCGTCCTCCTGGAACGGCAGCGGCCGCAGGAACTCCATCATGTTCTGCAGGATTTCGACATCGAGCACGAGCTTTTCGTAGGACGCCGTCAGCCCGCCTTCGAGCCAGCCCGCCGCGTGATAGATCAGATTGGCGCCGCCGAGCACCGCTCCCCATGTCGCCATCTCGGTCTCGTAGGCGGCCTGCAGATCGACGACGTTCGAAGCGTTCGCATTGGAGGTGCGGTAGGGCAGATTGTAACGTCGAGCCAATTGCCCGGCGATGATGTTGGCCTTGGCGTTCTCCGGCGTGCCGAAGGCTGGCGCGCCCGATTTCATGTCGACGTTCGACGTAAAGGCGCCGTACATCACCGGTGTGGCCGGATTGACCAGCTGCGTCAGCACCACGCCAAACAGCGCCTCGGCATTCTGCTGGCAAAGGGCAGCCGCCAGCGTTACCGGCGTCATCGCGCCCATCAGCGTGAAGGGGGTGACGGTCACCGGCTGGCCGTGCTCGGCCATCGCGATCAGGCCCTCGGCCATGGCGTCGTCGAACAGGCGCGGCGAGTTGATCGAGATGATCGTCGTCACGCCGGGCGAAGCCCGCATCTCCTCGACGCTGATGCCGCGCGCGATCGCCATCATGTTGATGCCGTCCATCGCCCGGGCACGGCCGATCGCCGTGCAATGGAAGGAGAGATCGCTCAGCGTCAGATTGGCGTAATAGGTGTCGAGATGGCGCGCATTGGCCGGCAGTTCCATCGGCGCCACCACCTGATTGCCGATGATGTGGATGGCGTTGAAGTGGTGCGCCAGCCGGATGAAATTCTGGTAGTCGGGCAGATTGCCCTGGCGGCGGCCATTGATCCGGTCATGCACATTGGGCGGACCGGCAACCAGCCCGAACACCAGCGAATTGCCGCCGAGATGCACCTGCTTTTCGGGATTGCGGCTGGTCAGCGTGAAGGATGACGGCACCGCGCGCAGCGCTTCAGTGACCAGGCTTTCATCGATCCTGATGGTCTTCTCCTCGCGGTCGACAATCGCGCCGGCCGCCGCGAACAGGTCCATCACCCGCTCGCTCATCACGCGGATGCCGAGCTCCGACAGGATGCGCATCGAGGTGTCGTGCAGCTGCTGCATCCGCTCCTCGTCCAGCAGCTGCATCGGCGGATAGGGGTTCTTCACATGCTGCCACGGCAGTTGCGCGATGCCGCCGCCGCTGCGCCCGAGCTTTGATCTGCGGCCACCGCCGCGCCTGTCCTGCGTCATCTCTTATCCCCCTCGGCTCTAATAGCCGCGCTCCGGATTGACTGTGTTTTCCAGCTTCTGGCCGCTGCGGTAGCGCTTCAGATTGTCGGCGAACATGCGCACGGATTTGACGTCCCAACCCTCGTAGACGGCCGCGCAATGCGGGGTGATGGCGACATTGTCGTAGCCCCACAGCGGATGGTCGGCTGGCGGCGGTTCGGTCGCAAAGACATCCAGTGCCGCGCCCTTGATCCGCTTGCCGTCGAGGGCTTCGAGCAGTGCCGCTTCCTCGGTCACGCCGCCGCGCGAAATATCGATGAGCACGGCGGACGGTTTCATTGCGGCGAAGGCCGCCTTGCCGAGCAGGCCGCGCGTGCTGGCCAGCAGCGGCACGCAGCAGACGATGAAGTCGGCGCGACCGAGCAGAGCAAGCAAGGCATCCGGGTCGTGCACCTCGTCGAGGCTCGGCATCGGCTTCGGCCGGGCGCGGATGCCGAGTGTTTCCATGCCCATCGCTTTGGCGCGGCTGGCGACGGCCGTCCCTGTCTTGCCGAGGCCGATGACGAGAACCGTCTTGCCTTCGATTGGCTCGACGCGGCCACCGCCCCACTGGCGCGCCAGCTGGCGGCGCTCGAAACCGCGCAGGTCGAGCGAGAAGGACAGCATGGCGCCCAGCGCATACTCCGCCAGCATGCCGGCGGCGACGCCGGCCGAATTGGTCACCGTGACGCGCGCCGGATCCCAGTGTCCGAGATGATCGGTTCCCGAACCGCCGACCGATACCCACTTCACCGTGGCGCTTTCGACAAGAGCCTTGCGCGGAAAGCGCGGCGTGCCGTCGAAGCGGACGGTGTAGACCACCTCCGCGGCTGTCTGCTCGATCAGAGCCGGCAAAGCCGCATAGGTATCACAGGCGTGGACGGTGAGATCCGGGTGCGTCTCCCCAAGCACCGCCACCGCTGCGGCTGGCCGGTCGGTGTGCAGGATGACGGTGGGGTGAGCCGACATTGCGCGAGCCTCAGCCGCGGCCAATATGATCGGCCAGAGGGCCGAGCGCCGTCAGCAGCGTCTTGCCGCTTTCCAGCGTTGCATTCTCATGCGGCGCGCGCAGGTTCAGCCAGCGCTTGTCGCCGGAGCGCACCGCCAGCACCGCCTTCATCGCCGGGATCAGGCCGGCGTCCTGGATGATCTTGCGGAACGCCTTGATCGCGGCATCCGCTTCGCTGACGTCCTTGCCCGCGATTGTCGCATCGTAAAGGGCGCGGATGGCGGCTGCGTTAAGATTGACGGTCGCCGAGATGCAGCCTGCAGCACCACTGGCGAGGCCTTTGGTCAGCTGCGCCTCCGAGCTCGGGAACACCGCGACATCAGGTGCGGCGGCAATCACCGCCGCCGTGTTGTTCCAGTCGCCGGCGCTGTCCTTGTAGGCGACGACCGTTTCGGGAAATGCCGTGCTCAGCCGGGCGGTCAAAGCCGGGCTGACCGGCACGCCGGAGTTCTGCGGGATATGGTAGAGGATCATCTTCAGCGCCGGGTTGGCTACCCGCTCGATCAGCTCGCTGTAGTAGCGCGCCTGGCCGTTGTCGCCGGCCGCGGTGTAGAAAAACGACGGCAGCACCATCACGCCGGCGCAGCCGAGGCCGACAGCGTGCTTCGATAGCTCGACCGTTTCAGGCAATGCGGTGACGCCGGTACCGGGCATCATCCGGGCAGGCGAAATGCCGGCCTCGACCAGCCACTCAAGCGCCTGCATGCGTTCGCTCAGCGAGAGCGACAGCGCCTCGCCCGTGGTGCCAAAGGGCGACAGGAAATGCGCGCCCTGGTCCAGCACCCATTTGGCGTGCGAGATCCAGAGATCGCGGGCGATGCGGCCATCGTTCTCGAACGGCGTCAGGATCGGGGCGATGGTTCCTTGCGGGCGGGTCATGGATGTCCTCTATGCCTGATGTTGCATGCAGTGCCTGGCCACCGCCTCTATGGTCCGGGCGAAATACGCTGACGCGGTGACGTCGAACAGTACATCGAAACCGGCTGGCGTGCGGAAGGTGACGGCTTCGATATGGCCGACGCGCGACTGGGCGATGTCTTCGGCGCTGAATTTCTCGGCGCGCAGATCGAGCGCGCAGAGCCGGCTCATCGCTTCGGCAACTGCGGGACCGGAAAGGCGCATCCACGCCCAGCCTTCTTCGCGCCAGGACGAATAGCCTTTCGGCCCGGCGTCACTTTCCCAGGCGCTTCTGAGTTCGGCCAGCGCCTCATCAGTATTTTCGCCAAGCAGCAGAATATCCTCGTTGCCAAGCCGCAGTACGCGTAGGCCGCGGTGGCTGCCGATGCGGTTGATCGCGGGCAGGGGAACACCATGCGCCGTGAGCCAAGCGGCGCTGCCGCCTCCCTTCAAGCCGAAACGCGGGGTGGCGGTGAGATCGGTTAGCGCAACAGTGCCGGACGGCAGCGCCGTGCCTTGCGCGGCGCCGCCTTGCATGAACGGAAATATGGGCATTGCGTCGAGGCCCGCCATCTACATCTCCTGCCGCGCATTGGTCGGGTCGAAGAAGGCGTGCCCAACCACAGGAACCTTGACCAGAGCGCCGTCGCGGCACTTCACCGTCACCCGGCTTCCCTCTGTGGCATCGTCGACATGGACATAGGCCAGCGCGATGTAAGAGCCGAGCGTTGGCGAAAAGCCGATCGAGGTGATCTGGCCGACGGGATCGTTGCCGCGCAGCACCAGGCAGCTTTCGCCGGGTATGTCCCCGGCGTCGGCGGGAAATTGCAGGCCGACCAGCTTGCGCGCCTGGCCGAGCCTCGCGCGCATTTCGATGGAACGCTTGCCGACGAAGAACGGCTTCTTCTTCGACACTGCCCAGCCGAAGCCGAGTTCGTCCGGCGTGGTGATCGCGTCCGTGTCCTGGCCGATCAGTATATGGCCTTTCTCCAGCCGCAGGATGCGCGACGCCTCCAGCCCATAGGGCGTGAGGCCATGCGGTTTGCCGGCGGACATCACCGCATCCCACAGGGCGGGCGCGAGGCTGGACGGGCAGTGCAATTCGAAGCTGAGTTCGCCAGTGAAGCCGATCCGCATGACACGCACCGGCACGCCGGCGACAACGCCTTCGCGGCCGCTGAGATAGGGGAAGGCTTCGCGGCTGAAATCGATGTTGCTTTCCAGCGCCTCGAGCACCGACCGCGCCTTCGGGCCGGTGACGTTCAAGCCTGAGAACGCGCCGGTGAGATTGAGCACGTCGACCTTGAGCCGCCACTGCGCGTTCCAGAACAGCATGTCGGCATAGACGCGCGCGACGGCACCGGTGGTGGCCGTGACATAGAAGCGATCGTCGGCCATGCGGTAGGCGACGCCGTCATCGACGACCGAGCCCATTTCGTTGAGCATCAGGCAATAGCGCACGCGCCCGACCGGCTGGTTGGCATGCGCCATGGTGTAGAGCCGGTCGAGGAATTCGCCGGCATCCGGCCCGCGTAGCTCCAGCTTGCCGAGCGTCGAAACGTCGAGCAGGCCGACGCCTTCGCGCACGGCCATGATCTCGTCGCGGACTGCCTTTTGCGCGTCCCTGGCATCGCCATAGAAATAGGGCCGCCTCCAGGCGCCGACCGGCTTCATCGCGGCGTTGAGCGCAAGGTGCCGGGCGTGCAGCGCGGTGCGCCGCTCCAGTGGCTCGTGATGGCCGGCAAGCACGCCGAGCATCTCCGGGCCGACCGGCGGACGCGCGGTGGTGATGCCGACTTCGGCCACCGTTCGGTCGGTCGCCTCGGCGACGATCCGTGCCGTCGCCAGCGCCGAATGGCGGCCTTGGCTCGGCCCCATGCCGACCGTGGTGAAGCGCTTGACCAGTTCGATCTCGCGATAGCCGTCCTTGATCGCATTGTGCAGATCCTTGACCTGCAGATCCTCGTCGAAATCGACGAAGTCGCGACCTTTGGCATTGGCAAGGATCGGCTGCACATGAGCCGGGCAGGATGCTTTCGCTGTGCCGAGGACTGCGTCTTGTGCAACCACATGGCCGAGCCGCTGCAATGCGATCGATGCCGCACGACGGGCGCCGGCAACAGCGCCCTCCAGACCATTGTCTCCGGCAACGGAGCCGGCAAGCTGTATTGATCCCCGCGCCAGCGTGAGCGTCATTGATCCGGTGACATCATCGTATCCGACCTTGGCGCCTGCCTGACACGGCAGCTGCCACGCCGGCACCTCGCCAACGGAGATCGTCAGCAGGTCGCATTCGACCCAGCGCCCGCCGATGCGGACGCGAGCCAGATGTCCAGCGCGGCCTTCGGCGACTTCGACCGTCGTCGCTTTCTGGATCGCAACGCCCTTGCCATGCAGTTCGGCTTCGAGCGGGCTCGGCACGCCGCCGGGGCGCGGATCGGCAACCAGCACGACCGAGACGCCGGCCTCGACGAGATCCAGCGCGACGGCATAGCCCTCGTCATTCCCGGTCAGCACTACGGCCTTTTGCCCGGGGCGCACGCCATAGTGGCGAATGAGCCGCTGCGCCGCACTGCCCAGCATGATCCCCGGCAGATCGTTGTTGCGGAAGATGGCGGGCTGCCCGATCGCGCCGGTGGCAAGGATGACCTCGCGCGCTCGTGTGCGATAGAGCCGGTCGCCCTGGATCAGCGGCAGCCAATTGTCCTCATACCAGCCATTGCAGAGCGTGCCGGTCATTACACGGAGATTGGGCAGCGCCTCGAGACGCACCGTCAGGCCCGCAAGCACCGCCGGGTCATGGCGGCCATAGGTCAGCGCCCCGCCGATCTCAGGGTTCTCATCGCAAAGCACCACGTCGGCACCGGCTTCTGCGGCAGCGATCGCCGCGCTCAGCCCGGCGGGGCCGGCGCCGACCACCAGCACATCGCAATGAAGATGCGACTTGTCGAAATGCCGGTGCTGGGCCTTGGTGCCGACGACGCCGAGCCCGGCCTTGCGGCGGATCATCGGCTCCCAGAATTTCAGCCAGCTGTCGCGGCGTGGTCCCATGAAGGTGCGGTAGTAGAAGCCGACCGGCAGGAAGCGCCCCAGCCTGTCGATGATCGCATCGCGGTCATGCGCGAGCGAGCCGTTGACGTTCTGTGCGCTGACCTGCAGGCCGTCGCTGACCGGCGTGCGGTCGGCGGCGACATTCGGCTCAGACGGCAGTTGCACCAGGGTGTTGGCTTCGGCGCCGTTCATGCTGAAGACGCCGCGCGGGCGATGGTATTTGAACGAGCGCGACAGCATCCATTGCCCCGACGCGGCGAGCGCGCTGGCGATGGAGTCGCCGGCATAGGCTTCGAAGCCTTTGCCTTCGAAGCTGAAGCGCAGCGGGCGCGTCCGGTCGATCCTGCTACCGAAAGGAGCGGGCAGGCGATTCATGACTGGCCGCTGCGTTGTGAGGCATCGAAGGTGCGGAGGATTTCGTTGCTGACCAGATCACGCTCGGCGAGGAAAAAGTAATTGCTCGGCACGTGCCGCCACCACTCGACCACAACGCCTTTGCGGTTCTCGGCGCGGAACAGATGCCGCGACCAGTCGGTGTCGGCGGTCCGTTCAGGGTCCAACTCATCGCGCACCGGTCCGAAGGACTGGAACTCGTCAATGTTGCGCGGGCCATTCATCGGGCAGGTCAGGATTTTCATCGTCAGTGTTGTTTCATGTTCAATGACTTGCCGCCGTGGCGCCCATCTCGTTGAGCAGCTGGAAGGTCTCGAACCGCTCCAGCGCGAACGGCTTCAGGATATCGGGGACGCGGCCAGTGGCGATGGTCTCCGCCATGCGCTTACCGGCAACCGGCGTTGCCTTGAAGCCCCAGGTGCCCCAGCCGCAGTCAAGCCACAGATTGTCGAGCGGGCTGGCGCCCATGATCGGGCTGTAATCCGGAGTCATATCGGTAATCCCGGCCCATTGCCGGAGCAGCCTGACACCTTGCAGGAACGGGAAGAGATGCACGGCGCCTTCGGCCAGATGCTCTTTCATGTCCAGCGTAGAGCGCGTCGAATAGAGCTGGTAGGGATCAGAGCCGCCGCCGATCACCACTTCGCCGCGCGACGACTGCACGAGATAGGTGTGCAGCGAGACCGAGGAGACCAGCGTGTTGAGCCATGGTTTCAGTGGCTGCGTCACCATTGCCTGAAGCGGATAGCAGCGGATCGGCAGCTCGACGCCGGCCATCAGCGCCACATCGTAGTTCATGCCGCCGGTCGCAATCAGCACCTGGCCGCAGGCGATGCGGCCGCGGTTGGTCTTCACCGCCTGGACCCGGTCGCTGACGATTTCAAAACCTTGCACCTCGGTGCGCTGGTGGATCTCGACACCGCGCCGCGACGCCTGCGCGGCATAACCCCAGGCGACCGCATCGTGCCGCGCGGTGCCGCCATCGGCATGCCAGAGACCGCCGAGGATTTCGAGCGCGCCGCCATAGTCCATGTTGAGGGACGGCACCAAGTCTTCGACTGTCTTCTGGTCGACCACTTCGGTGCGTGTGCCCAGATGCTTGCCCATCTCGGCGCGTGAGTGGAAGCTGCGCAGCGTCGCTTCGCTGTGTGCAAGTGTCAGCTGGCCGCGCTGCGAGAACATGACGTTGAAGTCGAGTTCCTGCGACAGCGTCTCGAACAGCGCCACACCTTCCTTGTAGAAGGCGATGCCTTGCGGTGTGATGTAGTTGGAGCGGATCGTCGTGGTGTTGCGCGCGGTGTTACCGCCGGCGAGGTAGCCCTTCTCGAGCACCGCGACACTGGTGATGCCGTGGTACTTCGCCAGATGATGCGCGCACGATAGGCCGTGGCCGCCGCCGCCGATAATGACGACATCGTAGGACGGTTTGAGCTCCGGCGTTGCGGGAATATCCTCGCTGGCCGGATAGTCCCGGCTGAGACCGTATTTCAGCAGTCTGAGCGGCATATCAGTCTACCACGCCGGCCGCTGAAGGATTTTGCTGATCACGGGAGGATCGTAGAGCAGGCCCGAAAGATCGCTGAAGCGGCTGTCGGGGTCGGTGAGCGACAGGATGGCATCGCGGATCGCCATGGCGCGGCCCCGTCCGAGCACGGGCGTTGCGAACTCCATATATTTGGCCTCGATGTCCCCTGACGTCAGCGGCGCTTCCGGGCCGCCGCGTGCATGGACATCGCCCGAGGTCAGCACCCTTCCGTCAGTCGTGGTGATGATGACATCGGCCCAGCGGCCCGCCGGGAAGCGGGCGCTGTGGCGCTCGTGCTCCGACACGCCGATACGGGCGAGCATCTCGGCGACAGCTGCATCCTCAAGGCCGGCGCCCGATATGTGCTCCAGCCCGATGCGACCATGCAGGATGAAGGTCGCAACGGCAAAGCGCAGGCTGTACTGGGCCTTCGACGTCGTGTCGGGCATGCCATCGAACAGCGTCGCGGCATAGTGGAAACTGTTGACCTGGACATGGCCGATGTCTGCCGGTGTCAGATGATGTGAAAGAACCAGTCCGCGCGTCGCGTCGATGGCCGCATGTGCCCAGCGGCAGATCGGGTAGGGCTTCACATATTGATGCAGCGCCTGCCAGAAGCTGCCGAGATCCTGCCAATGCACTGCGACTTCAGGTGCCTCGACGGTGATGGCCGGCGCGCCCGTGAAGCCGCGTTCGGCAAGCACCGCCGCCGACAGGCCGGTCAGCGCGCCGATGCCCGAGCCGTCATGCAGCATCGTCGGCGTGGCGATCTCGCGCATCATCTGGCTGCGCGGCCCATGATATTCGGCAATGCCAAGCGCCTCGCGCAACTGTCCGTCGCTTAGCCTGCGCAGACGCGCCGCCACGGCGGCGACGCCGAGCGCGTTCCAGGCCCCTGACGTATGGTAGTCCGACACCGTTGCATGCAGCGCGATGCCGGCGCGCCCGGCGACTTCGTAGCCGATGACCAGGGCGGCCAGCGCGTCAGGACCGCTGAGCTCCGGAAGCTGTTCGGCCAGCGCCGCCAGCGCCGGCACCACCACCACGCCGATATGGCCCTTGGTCGGGCTATAGCCGTCATGGCCGTCGAGATTGTCGATCTGCGTCGCGGCCGCGTAAGCCGCCCCCGCCGTCGAGGCGCGGCGGCCGTCGAAGAGCATGCGTGCGCAATGCTTGGGGTCGTTCGAATTGTAGAGGAGGGTCGCAGTATCGCGCGCAATGCGGCCGGCCTCCATCGGCCCCGCCGCAATCGCTATTCCAATCGTGTCGAGCAAGAGGTAGCGGGCCTGATCTAGCACCGCCGCGGGGAAGACCGATGCCGGCCGGCGTAAGACGAAGTCGGCCAGGCGCACGGCAGTTTCAGTGCTCGCGTCCGGCCCTTCACGGCGATGGGGCGACACGGCCACTTGCTTCACTCCCTCTGTCGTCACGACATCATTAATTTGGGTCCATCGCGCTTTCACGCAATTAGTTCAGCGGCTTTGGCCAAAAATATCTATGCCATGTCGCTTGCGTGCAATTGAACGCCAACGGCTCCATGGTCTACCTATTCTGGCACAGCGCAGGAGCCGGAGATGAAGCCACCCCCGCCTTTGAACTATATCAGGTCGTTCGAGAGCTCGGCCCGGCATCTGAGTTTCACCATGGCCGCCAAGGAGCTTGGCTACACCCAGGCCGCGGTCAGTACGCATGTCCGCTCGCTCGAACATTACATCGGCCGGCAATTGTTCATCCGCTATCCCCGCAGCCTCAAGCTGACCGAGATGGGCGAGGCGTTCCTGCCGACGCTGCGCCAGGCGCTCGACCAGATCGACCAGGCGACGGAAGCAATCGTCACCTCGTCGCGCAACCGCACGGTGGTCGTCTCCTGTCCGATGAGCCTGGCGGAGAACTGGTTGGCCGGCTGCATGGCCGCCTTCCGCAAGAAGCACCCCGAAATCGAGATCGTGCTGCATGGCACGATCTGGGAGGATCTCAGCGAACAGATCGCCGACATCACCATTTCGACGCGGCGCTTCGACGATCGCCCGCCCGCCGCGACCCCGCTCTGGAATGACGAACTGGTGCTGCTGTGCGCACCTTCGCTGCTTGAAGGCGAGCACGCCGTCAAAGCGCCGGAGGATATCCTCAAGGTGGACCGGATCTTCGTGCACGGCCGCCAGGAATACTGGCAGGTCGTTGCCACCGCGCTCGGCGTCGACATGCAGGATTTCGACAAGGGCCTGTCGACCAACGCCTCCAACATCGCGCTCGAGCTTGCCGCCATGGGCGCAGGACTCGTCGCCACCCAGCGTTCGCTTGCCCACGCCTATCTCACACGCGGACTGCTCGTCGAACCGTTTGCGGTCCGGCCGCCAAGCCCCTGGAATTACTACCTGACCGAGACCCAGCTTTCCAAGGGCAACATCGCCCGCACGGTGCGCGAATGGATTATAGCGCGGGCGCAGGAAGACAGCGCCTGAGGACTGGTCGCCGACATCGGCATGACCGCACGTGAAAAAATTTGAGACGCCAATGGCATTGTTTTATTAGGTCTCGCAGGCCGGTTTTCAGCGGTTTGTGAGGCCTCAAGCCCTTCCGGGATTTTTGCATCGCCTCTAACATTCTCCGCGCAATGGGGAATGAACGGGCGGAAAGCCCAAACCGGAGAAGCAACAATGGCACTTTTCAGGAGCAACGGTGACCGCGTCCCGGCGGTCATCGAAAGCTACGCAGATGAAGTCAGAAGCGGCAGGATGGACCGCCGCGAATTCCTCGCCATGGCGAGCGCGATGGGCGCCTCGACGGCGTTCGCCTATGCAATGGCAGGCCTTCCCACCCCTGCTGAAGCTGCAACGATGGAGCCCGGCAAGAAGGGCGGTATCCTGAAGATGCAGATGATCATCAAGGACATGAAGGATCCGCGCACATGGGACTGGTCGGAAATGGCCAACGTGCTGCGCCAGTGCAACGACTACATGATCCGCTACACCCAGGACTTCACCTTTGAGGGCCATCTCATCGAAAGCTGGGAGGTCAGCGACGACGCCACCGAATACACGCTGCATGTGCGCAAGGGCGTGAAATGGTCGAACGGCGACGAGCTCAACGCCGACGACATCGTCTTCAACATCGAGCGTTGGTGCGACAAGGCGGCCGAAGGCAATTCGATGGCTGGCCGCATGGCGACGCTGATCGATCCTGCCACCAAGAAGGCGATCGCCGGCGCCATCACCAAGGTTGACGACCACACGGTGAAGCTGAAATGCGGCCAGTCCGATGTCACCATCATCCCCGGCTTCGCCGACTATCCGGCCATCATCGTCCACCGCGACTTTGACAAGAACGGCGCCGACATGACCAAGACGCCCGGCACCGGCCCCTATGAGTTGATCTCCTACAAGGTCGGCGACTCGGCTTCGGTTCGGCGCCGCAAGGACTTCACCTGGTTCGGCGGTGAAACCTATCTCGATGGCGTCGACTGGACCGACTACGGCACCGACGCTTCAAACCCTGCCATCGCCAGCGCCTTCGAGGCCGGCGAGATCGACTGCAACTACCAGACCGTCGGCGGCACGGTGGACCTTTATGACGGCATGGGTCTGGTCAAGGAATCCGTCGTTACCGCCGGAACGATCGTGCTGCGCACCAATATCAGCAACAAGCCCTATGACGACAAACGGGTGCGTAACGCCATCCAGCTCGCGGTCGACAACGAGACGGTGCTGAAGCTCGGCTATAGCGGCCTCGGCCAGGTCGCCGAAAACCACCATGTCTGCCCGATCCATCCGGAATATTACGAACTGCCGAAAGTACCGCGCGACCTGGCCAAGGCCAAGGCGCTGATGACCGAGGCCGGCCAGATGGATCACGACTTCGAACTGATCTCCTATGATTCGGACTATGTGAAGGACCCTGCCGACGTCGTTGCCGCGCAGATGCGCGAGGCCGGATTCAAGGTCAAGCGCACGATCATCCCGGGCACTTCGTTCTGGAACGACTGGACGAAATATCCGTGGTCGACCACCGAATGGGGCATGCGTCCGCTGGGTGTACAGGTGCTGGCGCTCGCCTACCGCAGCGGCGAAGCCTGGAACGAGTCGGCCTACGCCAATCCCGAGTTCGACAAGAAGCTCAATGCAGCACTCGCCATCGCCGATACGGCCAAGCGCAAGGAGCTGATGAAGGATGTCGAGTTCATCCTGCAGGATTCTGGCGTTCTGGTTCAGTCATTCTGGCGCTCGCTCTACCGCCATCACGCCACCTATGTGAAAAACCTCAAAATGCATCAGACGTTCGAACTGCAACTGGAGAAGGTCTGGCTCGACAAGGCCTGAACTGCAAGCATCCAAGGGGCGGCATGACCGCCCCTTGGCATCAGCCAAGGCGACGCAACAATTCACCTGGCAGAACAGCGCAAACGCAAGGCGCGAAACGGTCGCCGAACAAAGGGAAGAAACCTCGATATGCGTACCCATGCACAAGCCGTTGTCATCGGCGGCGGCCTGATTGGCTGCTCGATCCTCTATCATTTGGCCAAGCATGGCTGGTCCGATGTCGTCCTGCTCGAGCGCGACGAGCTGACCTCGGGCTCGACCTGGCACGCGGCCGCCAACATTCATGGCCTGCATGACTCGACCAACATCAGCCGCCTGCAGCACTACACCATGGCGCTCTACAAGGAGCTGGAGACAGAGACCGGCCAGGGCTGCGGCATCTTCCAGCCGGGCTCGCTCTATCTTGCCCAGACCGAGGCGCGCGAGCACCAGCTGCGGCTGCAGGAGGCCAAGGCGCGGCGCTACAAGATGAATTTTTATGAAGTCGCGCGCGACGAGGCGGAGCGCCTGCACCCGCTGGTCGATTTCGACGGCATACGCTGCATCATGTACGAACCGGAAGGCGGCAATGTCGATCCGTCGGGCGTCACCGCGGCCTATGCCGCGGGCGCGCGCCAGCGCGGCGCCGAGATCCATCGCTTCACCCCGGTCACCGGCACGGAAGCGCAGCCCGACGGCAGCTGGATCGTGCGCACGCCGAAAGGCGATATCCACACGCAATGGGTGGTCAATGCCGCCGGCCTGTGGGGCCGCGAGGTTGCCGCCATGGCCGGCCTGCAATTGCCGCTGATCCCGACCGAGCATCAGTATTTCGTCACCGAGACCATCCCTGAAATCGCCGCCATGGGCCGCCGGCTGCCTTCGGTCGCCGACCGCGACGGCGAATATTACCTTCGCCAGGAAGGGCTCGGCCTGCTCATCGGCGCCTATGAACGCAACATGAAGTTCTGGGCCGAGGACGGTACACCGCTCGACTTCGGCCACGAATTGTTTCCCGACGATCTCGACCGCATCGAGGACAATATGATGCGCGCCATCGCGCGCGTGCCGGCGGTCGGCAAGGCAGGCGTCAAGCGCGTCATCAACGGCCCGATGATCTGGTCGCCCGACAGCGCCGTGCTGTTCGGCCCGGTCCCGGAATTGCAGAACTATTTCTGCTGCAACGGCATCATTCCCGGCTTCTCGCAATCGGGCGGCATGGGCAAGCTGGCGGCCGAGTGGATGATCGAGGGCGAACCGTCGCTCGACATGTTCGCCTGGGACATGGCGCGGTTCGGCCTCTGGGCCGGCAAGGCCTTCACCAAGGCCCGCGTGCAGGACCAGTACAGCCACCGCTTCAAGATCCATTTCCCCAATGAGGAACGCGCCGCCGGGCGCCCCGTCCGCACGCGGCCTGCTTACGAGATGCAAAAGCAGATGGGTGCTGTCTTCGGTCTCAATTTCGGCTGGGAGCATCCGCTCTGGTTCGCTGCCGAAGGCGAGCCGCGCGAGGAGACGAACGGCTTTGTCAGGCAGAATTGGTGGGGCCCGGTCGGGCGCGAGGCGCGCATGTTGCGCGAGCATGCCGGCATCATCGACGTCTCGAACTTCGCCAAATACGAGGTCAAGGGGCCGGGCGCCGAGGCCTGGCTGAATGCGCTGTTCGCCAATCGCATGCCGGCGGAGATCGGCCGCTCCTGTCTGACGCCATTGATCGGCAAGCGCGGCGGCATCGCCGGCGACTTCACCGTAACGAAGCTTGGCCAAGACGAATTCATGGTCTTCGGTTCCGGCATGGCCGAGCGCTTCCACCAGCGGTTCTTCAAGGCGGTTCCGTTGCCCGAAGGCACGACCTTCCGCTCGCGCACCGAGGAAATGGCCGGCTTCAACGTCGCCGGTCCGAAGTCGCGCGAATTGCTGCAGCGGCTGACCAATGCGGACCTGTCGAGCGAAACGTTTCCCTTCATGCGCTCGCGGCGGATCACCGTTGCCGGCGTCGACGTGGTGGCGCTGCGCGTCTCCTTCACCGGCGATCTCGGCTGGGAACTCTATTGCCCAGCGGCCGACCAGGTCGCGCTCTACGGCGCGTTGCTCAAGGCCGGCAGCGAAGTCGGCGCTGGCCCCGTCGGCTCGCGCGCGCTGATGTCGCTGCGCGTCGAAAAAGGCTATGGCAGCTGGAGCCGCGAATACTCGCCCGAATATTGGCCGCAGGAGGTCAAGTTCGACCGCCTGGTCAAGATGGACAAGGGCAACTTCCTAAACCGCGACGCCTATGCCGCCATCGCCGAAAAGCCGGCCCGCGACCAACTGATCATGCTGTCGATCGCCGCCAAGGATGCCGACGCCACCGGCGGCGAGCCTATCTTTCTCCCCGACGGCACGCCGATCGGCCAGGTCTCGTCAGGCGCGTATGGCTATTTCGTCGAGCAGTCGCTGGCGCTCGGCTACGTCAAGGCCGGCTCCGCCAAGGCTGGAGACAAGGTGTCGGTGGCGATCCTCGGCCGGCCGCATGAGGCGGTGCTGCTGAGCGAGCCGCCGTTCGACCCGGAAGGCAAGCGCCTGAGGGCATAGATATCGCCTCTACGAAAGAGGGAAGATTTCAACGACGAGAAAAAAGGGGAATCGCATGATCAAACGGCATCTGCTCAGCACCATGTTTGCCCTGCTTTTGACGTCCTCCGCGCACGCGGCGGACGTCAAGGTCATCAATGACGACGCCTGGTTCGCCGAAGGTCCGGTCTGGTATCAGGACAAGCTCTTCTACGTCGAATATGGCCGCGGCACCGTGGACGTATGGGACGGCAAGAAGAACGAGATCTTCTGGAAGATGGATGGCTGCGGCCCGTCGGCCGTGCTGCCGACGACGTCAGGCGATTTCCTCGTCACCTGCTATGACAGCAACTCGATCGGCCGCATCTCCGCCGACGGCAAGACGCTGCCGGCCTATGACAAGGACACCGACGGCAAGCCGTTCAGCGGGCCGAACGATTTCGCGCCCGACAAGGACGGCGGCATCTATTTCACCGGGTCGGGCAAGGGCGGTCCGCTGATCGACGCATCGGCCTACTACATCGGCAAGGACGGCAGCGTGAAGAAGGTCGCCGGCGACCTGCACAATGCCAACGGCCTCGTCATGTCGAATGACGGCAAGATCCTCTATCTGGTCGAGACCGAGGACAACAGGATCATCGAGTTCGATGTCCAGGGCGACCACGGCCTGAGCAACCGGCGTGTCTTCCTGCGCCTGGACGATCTCTTCCCCGACCAGCCGCACATCTGGCCCGACGGCATCAAGATGGACAAGGCCGGCGAGATGTATATCGGCCAGAGCCCGCGCTCGCTGGACGCGCCGGGCAAGATCATTGTCGTCGACAAGGACGCCAAGCTGCTGCGCACGCTTTCGGTGCCATCGCCGTCCATGCCGAATTTCGCCTTCGGCCCGGACGAGAAGGTGCTCTATGTGATGGCGCTCGACCAGATCGACGCAGCACCCTGGCACGGCAAGGTCTACGAGGTTCCGAACAAATAGGCGTTCGCCGCCTCAGCCGCCGAACCGATCCAGCCAATACTGGGCGAGATCGGAACGGCGGCAGATCCAGATGTCAGGATTGGCTTTGATCTTGTCGAGGAAACGGGCGAGGCCGATCATGCGGCCGGGCCGTGCGGCCAGCCGGCAGTGCAACGACACCGTCATCATGCGCGGTGTCGTCTCGCCTTCGGCCAGCAGCCAGTCCACTCCGTCGCTGACGTATTCGAAGAACTGGCTGCCGGTCTCCAGCCCCGAGCCGCGCGAGAAGCGACTGTCATTGTTGTCGAACGAATGCGGCACGACCAGATGCCGCTTGGCATCGACCTCGACGAAATAGGGCAAATCGTCATTGTAGTCGTCGCAGTCGAACAGGAAGCCGCCATGCTCCGCCACCAGCCGCCTGGTGTTAAGGCTGGGCCGGCCGGTGTACCAGCCGAGCGGCCGGATGCCGGTGATCCGCTGCACGGTGTCGACGGTCATGGCGATGTGCTCGCGCTCGTCCGCCTCGCTCAGCGGCGCATAGTCGATCCAGCGCCAGCCATGGCAGACGATGTCGCTGCCGAGTTCGGCAATCGCCTTGCCGGCGGCCGGGTTGAGTTCCAGCGCCCGGCCGACGACGTAGAAGGTCGGAACGATGCCTTTGTCCCGAAACAGCGCGGCTAGCCGCCAGACGCCGACACGCGACCCATATTCGTAGAGCGATTCCATGTTGCGGTTGCGCAGGCCCGGCACTGCGGGCGACACCGCTAGATCCGACAGGATCGCCTCGGAGACACCGTCGCCCTCGTCGATGCTGTACTCAGCACCCTCCTCGTAATTGACGACGATGTTGAGCGCCAGCCTGGCGCCGCCGGGCCATGCCGCGGCAGGCGGCTTTTCGCCATAGCCGATGAAGTCCCGGGCCGGCACATAGGACATCGCTCAAGTCTCCCTCTGATATCGCAAAGTCAGCCGCCGTGCAGGTCGGTCAGGATGCCAAGCGCCCGGTCCATCATGTCCTGCGGCCCGACCGTTGCGCGCAGGCAATCGGTCAGGCCATAGCCGCCGAGTGTGCGCACGATGATGCCGGCTTCGCGCAAGGCGGCATCGGCAGTCGTGGCTTTGGCCGCGTCGCGGAAGCGGATCAGCACGAAATTGGTCCGGCTTTCGGGAACGCTGTATCCCGCCGCTCGTAGGTCCTGCGCAAAGCGGTCGCGGATCGCGGCGGTGCGCGCCACCGTCTCGCGCATATAGGCCTGGTCCTCGATTGCCGCGACCGCCATGGCGAGGCTTGCCGTGGTAACCTGGTTGGAGTTCTGCAGCTTGCGGATTTCGGCGGCGATCGCGGGCGGAAACAATCCCCAGCCGACACGCGCGCCGGCCAGCCCATAGGCCTTGGAAAGGCTGCGCAACACGACGGTGTCGCCGCGTGTGACCAGCGCAAAGACCGGCTGCGGGTCCTGGTCGTCGAACTCGCCATAGGCCTGGTCGATCACCAGCAGCACGTCGCCGCGCAAGGCGGCGCGCAGGCGCAGCAATTCGGAATTGCGGATGCGGGTGCCGGTCGGATTGCCGGGATTGCAGATGAAGACGATCCGCGTTGCCGGCGTGACGGCAGCGAGGATGCTGTCGACGGACACGACGAAGTAGCGCTCCGCCGCCTTGACATAGACGGCATCGACCCGTGAGGCGGCGGAGGCCGCGAAATTATAGGCGTAAGCGGTGGCCAGCACCTCGTCGCCTGGACCGGCAAACGCCGCGACGGTGCAGGCGATCAGGTCCATGGAACCCGCACCGCACAGGATCAGCGCGCGTTCGACGCTATAGGCCTGCGCGATCGCTTTGCGCAGCACGGTCCAGTCCGGATCGGGGTAGAGATGGCTGAGCGCGATCGCATCCTGGCCGGCGGCGATCGCCTTGGGGCTTGGCGGGAAGGCGCTTTCGTTCTGGGCAAGCGTCGGCCGGTCATAGCCGCCGAAATTCGCCAGCGCGAAGGCCGACATCGCTTCGATATGCGCGGCAGCTTTCAGCGGCATGCCGCACCCCGGACAATCTTGCTGGCGTTCATTCCCCCAACTGCCTTTCGTAGGACCCGGCTCTCTGGCAAAGCTACAAGCCGCCGGTGCGTTCACAAGCAAAAACTCGCCGCGCAATGGCTGCGAAATTCTGGCCCTTCTGTCTGCTGCAATCGAATGGCATCGGCGTCAATGGTTGCAAATGGAGCGGCCAAGCCCGAAATATCGGACTGAGATCAGATCCGGAAACGGCATGCACCCAAGATTGCTCAAGACTTTCCTCGCCGTGGCGCGGCACCGAAACATCACCCGCGCGGCGCGGGACGTTCATCTGGCGCAGTCGAGCGTCAGCGATCAGATTCAGTCGCTGGAAAGCGAACTCGGCGTCGCCCTCTTCATCCGCTCGCGCCATGGCCTCGACCTGACGGCGGCCGGCGAAGCGCTGAAACCCTATGCGGAAGAAATTCTACAGCTGGCGGACGAGGCGCGAATTGCCGTGGAGGCAATGACGGGAACGACCGCCGCGACAGTGACGGTCGGAGCGCTGGAGACGATTGCCGCCGTGAAACTTCCGCAATGGCTGGCGGCCTTTCAGGGCGATCACCCGGAGATCGGTCTGCGGCTGAAAATCGCCGGCAGCGACGCCCTGCTGCGTCAACTCGAAGAAAGCGAGATCGACGTCGCCTTCTGTTTCGACAAGGGCGGTCTCGACGAACGCCTGGCCAGGCGCACGATATCGGCCGAGCCGCTGGTTCTTGTCGCCTCTGCCGAACATGCGCCTCCATCCAGGCCGAACGACTTGGCCGCGCTTGCGGCGATGCGTTTCGTGGTGACCGAGACCGGATGCGTCTATCGGCACCTGTTCGACACCGCCTTTGCCGAGACAGGTGTAGCAGCGCCAAGACTTGCCGCCGAAGTCGGCAGCGTCGGCGCCATTGCGGGCCTGGTGGCGACTGGTGTCGGCATGGGCCTGGTTCCGCGGCTGGCGGTCGCCGAGGCGCTCGATCGCGGCGAGATTGTCGAACTGCCGTGGCCGGGTTTGGCCCGCACGGCGTCGCTGGTCATGATCTGGCGCCGCCGCCGCGTGCAGCCGCCGGCGCTGAAATTGCTGCTGGCGGCAGAGCGAGACTTTCGCCTCGCTCAGATCAGCCGGTGACCGCCCTCGACATGCAGTATCGTCCCTGTCGTAAAGCCGTTGCCCATCAGGAACGCGATGGCGTCGGCAATGTCGTCTGGTTGCCCGACGCGCCCGACCGGCAGCCGCTTGGCCATGGCATCGAGCGTCTCATCCTTCTTGTCGCCGGCCACAAAACTCCAGATCGGCGTGTCGACCCAGCCCGGCGAGACGGCGTTGACGCGGATCGGCGCCAGTTCGACCGCCAAAGCCCGCACCAGCCCTTCCAGCGCCGCGTTGACGGCGGCGACGACCGCGCCCCGCGCCGCCGGCCGGTAGGCGGCAATGCCTGAGGTGAAGGTGATGGAACCATTGGCCGAAAGCTGCGGCGCACCATGCTTGGCGAGCAGCAGCGGCCCGTAGAATTTGCTTTCGACAACCCGCTGCGCCGCCTTCAGGTCGACCGCGGGCAATAACTCATAGGCGCCTTCGATATCGGCCGCGGTGCTGACGATATGGTCGAGCCGGCCGATCCGCCCGAACAGGTCAGCGACCTGATCTTCCCTCGCGATGTCGGCCGCGATGGCGCTCAAGCCGGCAGGGTTCTGCAAGGCCTCGCTGGCGCGCTTCAGCCGGGCTTCACTGCGGCCGATGATGATGACTTCGGCACCGGCGTTGAGGCACCGCCTTGTCAAGGCCAGCCCCATTCCGGAGCTGCCGCCAACGATAATGATTTTCGAATTTGCGATGTCTGCCATGATTTCCGTCCTGTCCTGAACCGCTTCGGGCGAGACTTCGCAGACCGGCGGCAGGAGTGGAAACGGAAGAAAACGATAGTGCCATCGGAGGCTCCGATGGCACTTGTCGTCAATGCAGGCAGTCCGGTCAGTAGCCGACCGTGAAGCGCTGGCGGATATGCGCCGGCTTTTCGATCTCGTCGGCCATGACGATGGCATAGTCCTCGAAGGAAATGCTGCTGCCCTTGTCGGACGTCAGCAGCGTGTCCTTGCCGATGCGGTATTTGCCGGTCCGCTCGCCGGCGACGAACAGCGCCGAAGGCGACAGCAAGGTCCAGTCGAGATCGCTGACGGTGCGCAGCGTGTCTAGGAAGTCGGCGCCCTTCTGCGCCTCGGCCTTGTAGATCGCCGGGAAGGTCGGTGTATCGACCAGGCGCTTGCCCGGCGCGACTTCGAGGCTGCCGGCGCCGCCGACGACGAGGTAGCGCTTGACGCCGGAAGCACGCACAGCAGCGATCAGCGTGTCGGGATCGCTGTCGAGGAAATGCACCGAGGTGATCACCGCATCATGCCCCTTGATCAGGGCGGCGAGGCCGTCCTTGTCGAAGACATCGCCCTTCTCTGCGGTTACGCCCGGAAGCGCTGCGATGTTGTCGGGGTTGCGGGCGATGGCGGTGATGGAATGGCCGCGATCGGAGAGCTCTTTCAGAAGGCGCGAGCCGACCTGGCCGGACGCGCCGATGAGTGCGATTTTCATGGGGATTTCCTTTCGTCTGGGGGAGGATGCTTTGGTGGATCACGCCGCCGCGATATGGGCGACGAGATTGTCGTAGCTGCCGAACAGTGCATTGGCGCCGATCAGGCGCGGTGCTGTCTTGCTGACCACCGCGAGCGCCGGAACGCCATTGGCGTTGAGTCGCTGGAACAGCGCCCGGCCGCGGCCGACGAGGTCGCGATGTGCTGCCATCAACGCATCGGTCGGCGCCTTCAGCATGTTGGCTGCATCGTTCATCCCGGCATCGGCCAGCACTGCAGCGACGCCATCCACCGTGACGATATCGCGGCCATCGACATAGCGGGCATGCTGGAGCGCCTTCAGGGCGGGCAGCCGGCGGTCTGGCTCGTCAAGGCCGGCCGCAACGATGCCGAGCGTGGCGGCACTGGAATCGAGCAAGGTGCCGGAAACGTTGAGCACATTGTCTAGATAGGCTCGCGTGAAGCGTTGTCCGCTCAGCCGCGCGATGCGCTGGTCGCTGTCCCAGGCATAGGTGGCGAAGCCGGCATCCAGGGGCCGCGCACCGGTGCCGGAGAACAGGCCGGTCGGCACAAGCTCGAGCGCGATGCCACTGTTGGCCAGCCTGTCCAGCATCGGCGTGGCGCCGTAGCACCAGCCGCAGAGCGGATCGAAAAGATAGGTCACGCTTGCGTCGGTCACGGCGGGCTCCATTCGTTGTCCGAAAGATGGCAGCCGACACGCTTGCGAAAAATAGCGATCAATCATACAAACTGTCTGATCAGATCAGACAATGAGCGATCCGTGACCGAGCTTCTGAACCTCAACCGGCTCGTCTTCTTCACCACCGTTGTCGAGACCGGCTCGTTCACGGCGGCCGCCGACCGGCTCGATGTCGCCAAGGCGGTGGTCAGCCATCAGGTCGGCAGACTGGAGCAGGAACTGGGCGCGACGCTGCTGCGGCGCACGACGAGGCGCGTTGCGCCGACCGAGGAGGGGCGCCTGTTCTACGATCGCGCCGCCATCATCCTGCGCGAGGCGGAAGCCGCCTATGGCGACATTTCGCAGAGCGCCTTGAAGCCGACTGGCATGTTGCGGCTGACAGCGCCGCTTGACTATGGCGAGAAGGTGGTAGCGCCGACCATCGCTGCCTATCTCAGAAAATATCCCAAGATGCGGATAGAGACGATTTTCGACGATGCCGTCAGCAATCTGGTCGACGAGCAGATCGACCTCGGCATCCGCGTCGGCTGGCTGGCCGATTCCAGCAATCTGGCGCGGCGGTTGGGCAGCCTGCAGCAATTTGTCGTCGCCAGCCCGGAGCTTGCCGCCAGGCTGCCTAGGGATGCCGGCCCCAGGCAGGCCAAGTCGCTGCCCTGGGTCGGCAATGCCCAGCTGCGCGGCGTCGGCCAATGGCTGTTCTCGAAGGACACCGAAACGGTGCTGGCCGAACTCAATCCGGTCGTCAGCTGCGACAAGACGCCGGGCGTGCTGTCCTGCGTGCTGGCCGGCATCGGGCTCGGCATCTTCCCGGATTACAGCGTCGCCGACGATCTCGCCCGGGGGCGGCTGGTGCGAGTGTTCGCGGACTGGACCTTGCCGTCCGGCGGCATCCATGCCGTCTTTCCGCCGGCGCGCTTCAGGCCGGCCAAGGTGCGCGCTTTCGTCGACCTGCTGATTGCCGCCGAAAGGCGGCGGGCGCGTAGCGCCGTTGTTGCCGGCTGATTTCGGCACCAGCCAGCAATGCCGCCAGGGAACCTTTGTTCGGCCGGCGCTTTTGGATATGCTGCGATTCCGAACCGTCAGAAGGGTGTTGCCGATGACCACCAAGATCTTTGCGACCTGCGCGCTCGTTCTCGCTGTCGGCTGCAGCCTGTCCAGCGCGGCCATCGCCAAGGAGAAGCACCGCCATCGTCAGCCAGAGCCCGAACGCTACGTTCCCGCCCATCGCGACCTCATCTACGCCCTGTTCGGCGGCCCGCGCTACTATGACAAGATGCTGATCACCACGGCGGCCGGCGCCTGCTCCTACAACCGGGTCGGACCGGACGCGAATGCGCTGAACAAGGTCAACGATCATCATTGCGGGAAATAGGCTGGGAACGAAGGCGGTGTCTTCCGTCTCTGGCCTGCAACGCTAGTTACCTCGGTAGGATATTTCGATGACGTTCGCCGATCAGAAATGGTCTCCGTCCGAAAAGAAGGTCGCCCGCAATGCCTATGACGCAGCGCTGAAGGTGGCGCTTGACAAGACGATGGCCGAACTCAAAAGCAAGGTCAGCGCGGTGGCGGTGCCTTCCGAGATGTGGGAAGTCGAAGACTTCCTGCGGCAGCAGCGACGCATGATCGACGAGCTATTCGACTATCGCTACTCACAGCTTGTAGAGGTCTTCGCCAATCTCATCCGGCAAGGCTATCTCGAAGAGAATCTCCTTGTGGGCTTGTCGGAAGACAAGCTGCAGATGATCCGAAAATACGCCAGCTGGAACGGTGGAGAGTAGGGCGCTGCTCATAGGGACGCGAGGCATCGCCAGCGCCGGCGCATCAGGAAGAGAAAATACGGGCCGCTGCGGCCCGCCATGCGTGCCGGCTCGAGGTCGATCCCCTTGATGATCTCGACATTGCCGTAGGATTTGCGCGCGCCGCGCAGCTTGAGCTCAGCCATGGCTTGCCTCACTGGCGTCAGCGGTCGCACCGCTGCACGTGTGGTCCTGCGCCATCGCCAGCGGCAAACCCGGTTCGCCTTCCCACAGGATCAGGCTGGCGGCGCCGATCAGCCCGGCGCGGTCGCCAAGCTCGGCCTGCACGATCGGCACGTCGCGATAGGCCGGCATTGCCCGCTGCTGGATGACCGCCCTGATCGACGACGCCAGCAGGCCGAAACCGTTGGAAAGGCCACCGCCCATGACGATCAGGTCGGGCGAATAGAGATGCAAGAGATTGGTGAAGCCGATGCCCAGCCATCTGGCTTCCGCCTCGATCAGCTCCAGAGCAACGGCATCGCCGCCCCGCGCTGCGTCGACGACATGCCTGGCCGAGACGTCGCCGTCGGCGGAAAGCCGCCGCAGCAGCGAGCCGTCGCCCGGAGCCGTCAATCGCGTGGCGCGACGTCCGAGCGCGGTTCCGGAAGCAACAGCTTCGAAGCAGCCGATGGCGCCGCAAAAGCAGCGGTCGCCTTCACCGGTGATAGTCATGTGGCCGATCTCGGCCGCCAGCCCGCGCCGGCCGTGATATATGTGGCCGTCGGCGACGACGCCGCCGCCGATTCCGGTGGACACAGTGACGAACACCAGCGATCCGCTGCCGCGTCCGGCGCCAAAACGCCATTCGCCGAGCGCTGCCGCATTGGCGTCATTCTCCAGCCGCACCGGCAAGCCGAAATGCTGCCCCAGAATGTCGATCAGCGGCACGTCGTGCCAGCCGGCCAGCGTCGGCGGCGCAATCACGATCCCCGCCTTGGGGTCGAGCGGCCCCGGCGCGCCGACGCCGATGCCGGCAATTTCAGCCTGCGGCTGTTGCCCAAGGAGATCGCCGGCGAGCGCAATGATCTGGCCGATCACGGCGTCGGACCCCGCACCCGCCATCGTTGGCGCTGAGGCATGAGCGACGATGCGGCCATCGCTTTCGACCAGCGCGCCGCGCAGCGCCGTGCCGCCGAGATCAAAGGCCAGCGCAAGCTTGCTCATCAGGCGACGACCTCCAGCCCGTGCAGCCAGGCCATGCGCCGGGCAAGGTCGGGGTCGCCGAAGGCGAGCGAGCCCAGGACCACGGTTTCGGCACCGGCGGCGCGCAGCAGCGGCACGGTCTCGTGGCGGATGCCTCCATCGGCGGCGAGCACGATCTCGGCCTCGCGGCCGGCCTTGCGCATCTGCGCGCGCGCCTCGATCAGGCGCGGACACGCCTGCTCCGACAGGCTCTGGCCCTTGACGCCGATGGAGGTACCGAGCAGCGTCACGAACGCTACCTCCGGCAGGAAAGGCGTGACAGCCGCGACCGGCGTTTCCAGCCGCAGCACGACACCGGCTTCGGCGCCGAGTTCATGCGCCAGCCGCACGGCGCGCAGACCGGCTTCGCCGTTTTCAGCATGGACGCTGATCAGATCGGCGCCGGCCTCGATGAACTGGCGCGTCTGTTCCTCGACGATGTCGGCTTCGACCATCAGATGCACATGGATCGGCTTTGCGGTGAGCTTGGCGATGCGCGCCACCAGGTCCGGGAAGAACAGGAAGCCGGGAGTAAAGCGGGCGTCGGCGACATCGACATGATGGATATCGGCATGCGCCTCGATGCGCCTCAAGTCGCGCTCCATATTGGCGAGGTCGGCAGACCACAGCGAAAACTCGCCGATCAGCCGGTTGCGTGGCAGAGCGGCGATTGCTGCGGGGCCGGACAGGGATTTCATCATCGTCTCAGGCTCCGTAATCGCGCATGGTCTGACGGTTGGTTTTGACCGCACCGGCCGGATCGGCGGCGGCAATCTCGGACTCTTCCTCCAGCACCAGCCAGCCGTTGAATTTGGGCGCGGCGCTGGCGATCTCGATCACTTTGGCGGTATCGCAGACGCCCTTGCCCAGCATCGCCCAGGTGCCGCTGGCATCGACGTCCTTCAGATGCACATAGCGGATGCGATCGCGATAGGTGGTGAGCGTATCCGCCATATCCTGACCGCCACGCAAGATGTGGCCGGTGTCCGGCACCCAGCCGACCAGCGAGACATCGATCAGCCCGAAGATGCGGTCGTAGTCGGCGCGATCGAACAGCAGCGTGTTGTGGTGCGAACTCGGATGCACGGCGACCTGGACACCGGTTTTGCGCCCGAGCTCGCCGGCTCGGTTATAGACCTCGGCAGCGGTGGCAAACTTGCTGTCGCGCGGTCCATCGGAAACGACGGTGGCCGATCCCATCGACACCAGCGCGCCGGGAAAGGCGGCGGCGAAGTCGATCCAGCGCTTGGCGGTCTCGAGATCGGCGCCGATCTGGTCCTGCAGCGTAAAACCGCTCTTCGAGCCGAAGGCAAAGGAGACAAGCGTCAGCCCGGATGACTTCAGCGCGGCCGCGAATTCGGCAGGCTTGCCGGCATAGCGGCCGATCATCGTGTCGGTGATCTCGATCCCGGCATAGCCGCCATCGGCGATCGCCTTCAACAGATCGTCGGGGCCGCCGGTGAACCGGTCGCCCAGCATTTCCCAGGTAAAGGTCTGGCACCCGACTTTCAGGTCTTTCACGGTCATCCTTTCATTCCTTGATTCCGCCTGCGTAGGCCCTTCGATGATGTGGCGCTGGAAGAACAGCACGAGCACGATCAGCGGCGCCATGACGACGGCCGACGCCGCGGCGATATCGCCTGCCGGCAGAGAAGGTGCAATCCATCGATTTCGATACGGGGCCTACTCCATCAGTTCTCCGTGAGAGGAACATCCTACTTGACCGAGCCCGCGGTCATGCCGGCGAGGAAGAACCTCTGGGCAACGAGGTAGATGACCAAGAGCGGTAGCGAGCCGAGCACGCTCATCGCCATCATCTGGTTCCATTCGAAGGCGTGCTGCCCCATCAACAGCTGGATGCCGATCGGGACGGTGCGCATGGACGTTGACTTCGTCAGCGTCAGCGCAAAGAGAAATTCGTTCCAGCACAACAGGAAGGTGTAGACCGACGTCGCCACGATTCCAGGCAGTGAAATCGGGACGATCACCCGCCAGAGTGCGGTCCAGCTGGTGCCGCCGTCGACAGCCACCGCTTCATCGAGATCGCGGGGCAAGGTGTTCAGATATCCCGTCATCAGCAGGATCGCGTAGGGCAGTGTAAACACCAGGTAAGTCAGGATCAGCGCGACGTAGGTGTCGAAGATGCCATACGAGACGACAAGCCCGAAGAAGGGGATCAAAAGCGTGATCGGCGGGATCGTCTGCGTGCTGATGATGAGTGTGTTGAGGCTGCCCTTGCCGCGGAAATTGAAACGGCTGAACCCATAGGCCGCCAGCAAGGCGATCAGCACCGTTAGCACGGTCACCGCTCCGGCCACGAAGTAGCTGTTGAAGAAGAAGCGCAGCTTTACCGGGTCGCCAAGGATGGCCGCATACGCTTCCAGCGTGAATGCCTTCGGCAGGACGGTTGGTGGCAGGGCAAAGATTTCGGTATTCGACTTGAACGAGCTGCTCAGCATCCAGTAGATCGGGAAGGCCGCGAAAAAGAGCCCCGCGGCAAGCGCGACATGGAGCGCGACGGTGATCAGCCTGTCTTTCGGCGTGTGCCTTTTCCTCATGGTGACTACCGAGCCTTTTGATAGCGGATGTAGAACAGCGTTAGGCCGAGAGAGATCAGCAGGATGACCACGGCGCTCGCCGACGCCTGCGACAGGTTGTAGCTCGAAAACGCCAGCTTATACGTGTAGGTGCTGAGGACCTCGGTAGAGTAGATCGGACCGCCGCCCGTCGTTATCCAGATCAATGGAAAGACCTGCATGGTCCAGATGAAGTCGAGCAGCGAGATGCTGATGATGATCGGCATCAGCTGCGGGATGGTGATGAAGATCAGCTTCTGGTAGGCCTTCGCCCCATCGATATCGGCGGCCTCGTAGAAATCCTTGGGAATGCCCTGCAAGCCTGCGAGCAGGCTGACCATGAAAAGCGGGTAGCCCGCCCAGATATTGGCGAAGGTGACGGCGTGCAGTGCGGTCGCGGGCGAGGAAAACCACTCGACCTTGGAACCGATGATGCCCATCTGCATGAGAACGCTGTTCACGACACCGTTCGGCTCGAGCAGGAGGCGCCAGATCACGGCGATGATCACCGCGGTGAAAAGCCAAGGCAGTATGTAGAGCACGCGCAGAATGTTGCGCAGCGTCGGATTGATGCGGTCGCTGTTCAGCATGAGTGCGAAGACCATGCCGATGGTCATGTGGAAGACGACACTCATACATGTGAAGTAGAGCGTATGCCACAGCGAAGCCCAGAACACGGGATCGTTGAAGATCGCCTGGTAGTGTTTCAGTCCGGCAAAGGACGGATCGCGACGCAGCACCGCGCTGTTCTGGAACGAATAGCCGATCACCGTCACCATCGGCAGCAGCATCAGAAGGCCGATTATGAGGAGCGAGGGCGACAGGTAGAGATAGGGTGCGACCGCTCGTTTCAGCCTGTGGTGGGAGCGCTTCTGCCGGGTCATGTGCCAACCTTGGGATACGCCTTCAAGAGAAGGTGAGCTTCGGAAACAGGTCCATCTCAAATTGCCGATCCGTTGTTGCCGGGTGGCCTGCCCGAAGTCGGGCCACCCGGTCGAAGATAGCAAACGGGAACAGGCCGATCAGAATTTCTCCATCCAGCCCTTTTGGGCGTTGGCTGCCGCTTGTTCCGGAGACTGCTCGCCGGCGAGCATCTTCTGGGCTTCCACGTCGAACTGGGTCATCAGGTCTTCAGCCACCGGCAGACCCGTGAACTCGTTGGCGAGATAACCGGTCTTGAAGATTTCGAAAGCCTTGCCGAAAGCCTTGTCCGAGGTCACGAAATCGGGCTTGGCGTTGACGTTGCCGGGGAAGGCGTTGGCAAGCGATACGAGCTTGGCGTTCACCTTTTCACTCATCAGATACTGGACGAGCTTCCAGGCTTCCTCCTGATGTTTCGAGGCCGCAGAGATGCCGATGCCCCATGAGGCGTAGGGAAGGCCGCGCTTGCCGCTGTAGTTCTCGACGACCGGGACCGGGATGAGGTCGAAGTTCAGCTTGGGATTGCGTTTGCGGATGAGGTTCACATGCGCGAGCGAGTCGATCATCATCCCGACCCGGTCGTTGACGAATTCCTCGACCTTTTCCTGCTCGGTCTTGGTGGCAATGCCGGGCGAGATGACGCCGGCGTCGTTCAGCGATTTGACGAAGGTGAGCATATCGACGACCGGCTTGCCCTCGAGAGCCGGCTTGCCGTCAGCCATCATCGATTGACCAGAGGCCCAGACCCACGACATCAGGTCGTTCTGGACACCGGACGGCGTTTGCAGCGACAAGGGCAGCACCCAGCCATACTGGTTCTTGTCGGCATGCGTCATCTTCTTGGCGGCTTCGAGAAACTCCGCGCGGGTCGACGGCAGCTTGGTGACGCCTGCCTGGGCGGCGAGGTCCATGTTCACGAAGACCGGATAGACGAACGAAGCCACGGGAAACATCACCGCCTTGCCGTCCACCTTGATGATATCCGCCACCTGGGTCTTGTCGAACCCGCTCGCATCCATCATCGGGTTCATGTCGGCCAGCGCACCCTGCGCGTTCAGGTTGTTCACCCAGGCGCCGTCGAGACCGACGACGTCGCTAAGCGTTCCAGTTGCGGCACCAACCGAGATCTGGTCTCGCGTGGTCGCATAGGGGCCGCTGACCAGCGTCACTTTGATTCCGGGGTTTGCAGCCTCGAAGTCATTCATGATTGCCCTGAGCGATCCGGCCGGCAATTCGGGCTCCCACCATTGGGTGAATTCCAGCGTCGTGTCCGCCATGGCGCCGGTTGCGCCAAGCAACCATGCGGCCGCGGCTATTTTTAGCATCGCGGGTTGTATCCGAAACATCATTTTCTCCTCCTTCTTTAAGATCGACCGCACAATGCGGACGATCGTCTGTTTTACTCAGAAGCCTTCTTGCAAGTATCTTCCGCAGGCACCCTCGCTCCCGCCCGCGGTCTTCCGCAGATCTTCAGATCGCCAGATGCGTTTCGGGATCGAAGAAATGGAACTTGGCATCATCCACGGCCAACCGGATTTCCGAGCCGGAGTGGACGGCGCTGATCGGCTCGAATCTCGCCACCGCGTTCGATGCCAGGCCGAAATCGTCCACCGCGTCCGGATCGCCGGAGTCCACCCGGACCGCGTCGATGTTCAGGTGGACGATCTGTTCGGAGCCGAGTTCTTCGATCGAAGTCACCTTTGCGGGTATCGTCTGATACTTGCGACCGGATTCGAGGCTGCTGTCATAAAGATCCTCCGGTCGGATGCCGAACACGATCTTGCGCCCCCCATACGACCGCAAGCCCGGCCTGCGCACGAAGGCTGCATCCTGCAGCCGGATGGCGAAGCTGCCGGACATCAGTTCGTCGCCCGTCAGGGTCGCCTCGAAAAGGTTCATCGAAGGAGAGCCGATGAAGCCGGCAACGAAGGCGTTCACCGGCGCTTCATAGAGTCTCTTGGGCGTGTCGACCTGCTGCAGCACGCCGCCTTTCAACACCGCGACCCTGTCCCCCATCGTCATCGCTTCGATTTGGTCGTGGGTCACGTAGATGGTCGTTACGCCGAGTTGCTTTTGCAGGCTGGTGATTTCGGCGCGCATTTGAACGCGCAGTTTCGCATCCAGGTTGGAAAGGGGTTCGTCCATGAGAAAGGCGGCCGGCTCGCGCACCATGGCGCGGCCCATGGCAACCCGTTGACGCTGTCCGCCTGAAAGGTTCGCGGGTTTGCTATCCAGCAAAGACGTCAGCTGAAGGGTTTTGGCGATCTCGTCCACGCGCTTCTTGCGCTCGGCCTTCGGCTTGCCTGCCAGCCGCATCGAAAAGGCGATGTTTTCGGATACCGTCATATGCGGGTAGAGCGCGTAGCTCTGGAAGACCATCGCGATGTCGCGGTCCTTGGGCGGCATGTCGACGACGTCGACTCCGCCGATCCGAAGGCTGCCGCTGGTGATGTCTTCCAACCCCGCGATCATTCGCAACGCGGTGGATTTGCCACAGCCGGACGGCCCGACGAGAATCAAGAACTCGCCGTCCTCGACCGACAGGTTCAATTGGTCGATTGCGTGAAAATTGTTCCCGTATGTCTTGCAGATATTCTCAAGAACGACTTCTGCCATATTCCTCCCTCCACAAGTCTAAGCCACTGATTTTTATGATTGTCCTCGGCTATGTTCACCTGCGAAATTTTTCGTCGGATAGTTCGGGCTATGTTCCGGTATCGAGCCGCGCATATTTCAGTTCGACTGCGGACGGCGCGTTCGTCGATGCCAGGAGTTCCGTGACCTGGTCGTCGGTCGGAAGCGCCTCGCGCCCGCCCCGCCCCGTTATCGAAAGGGCCGCCGCCGCGGCCGCGAATGCCACCCGGCCCGCGGTGTCGGCCCCGCGCGTCAACGCATGGGCATAGGCGCCATGAAAGCAATCACCCGCGCCGGTCGAGTCGACGACGGCAACCAGGTGCGGGGGCAGGTGCCAGGGACCTGTCTCTTCACGCCCGCGATAGTACACGCCCCTGCCACCATCGGTCAGAACCACGGCGGACCGCGACGGCAACCACAATGCATCGAGCATCTCGGCGGGCGATCGGCACCCCGTGGCAGTCCGCGCAAAGCCAAGTGGAAGAATGAGATGGTCGCAGAGCGCGATCAGCCGCTCCGTGCCTGCGCCGCTGCTCCATTCGATATCGCCGAGGATCGCAAGGCCGAGATCGCGAGCCCGAGCCACGACATCCAGCGACCGGATCGCATAGCTATCAACGATCAGGACGGTCGCGCGGCTGAGGATATCGTCCGGAAAGTCCGGAGCGGTGCCCAGCATCGCATCGTCGTCATACGCGATGAACCGTTCCCCGTCCGAGCCGACGGTGATCCGCGAGCGCACCGGGCGCGCGTCGGGATGGCGCGGCGCGAATGCGATTTCAATACCGCTCGCCACGAGATCGCGCATCACGGCGTCGTCATCGGCACTGCCCAGCCATCCGACGAACCCGGCGGCTCCGCCGAGCCGCACGACGGCGGCCAGCGCCGTCGCGACATTTCCCCCGAAAGCGCGGGCACTTTGCAGAACCTTCCCCTTGCCTGCCGACAACGGCTGATCGACGTAGACGATGTCGTCGATCGCAATAGCGCCGAAGCCGATGATCGAGGGGACGGTGTGCATCGTTCAGGCACCCGCCTTCGCCAGGGCGTCTTGCGCCGAAAGGCTGTCATGGATGACGCCGCGAAAGGCAAGCGCTGCCTTCTCCGGATCGCCATGCCCCCAGAGATTGCGGCCTACCACGGCACCGCGTGCACCGGCACGGATGGCGTCCGCCGTCTGCTGAAGCGCGCCGAGCAGCGTATCGGTCTTCGGACCACCCGCGATCACAACCGGCACCGGGCAGGTCCGGACGGTCTCTCGGAACGACTCGAAATCGCCCGTGTAGCCGATCTTGATCACGTCGACGCCGGACTCGTAGCCGATGCGCGCCGCATAGGCGATCTCGTCGGGGGTGAAGACGATTTTTGCACCGTCGGTGAAATCGCGAGGGTAGATATGCGCCACCACCGGCATGCCGTAGCGGGCCGCTGCATTTACCGAATCGGTCAGCCAGCGTATGTATTTGCCCTCGGTCGCGCCGCGCACCGGAATGGCCACGGCCAACGCATCGGCCCCCGCGCGCACCGCGTCCTCGGGCGTTGCGATCAACTCGCTGATGCGATCGTCTGGAGTGAAGCAGCCCGCCTGAATCACCAGGGAGGCTTTGCCCGCATATTGCGGCCACAGATGGCGCGCGGTGCCAGGCTGGATGCTGACGTAGTCGGGTTTGCCCGCCATGACGCGTGCGAGCGCACCCGGCAGGTCGGCAAGGCCGCCTTTGCGCACGTCGCCATAGCCGACGAAGTGGTCGACCGCACCGCCAAAAAGGTTCCCCGATGGATGCGAGAAGAGGCGCGCGAGACGCACCTTGGTTCCTAGGCTCATGAGTGCAAAATTCCTCGATCGGTTGTTTTAAAAATGCTCAATCCAGTGTTTCCGAAAGAAAAAAGAAAAACAATCTTTCGAAAGCTTTCGAAGCTGCATATTTTTGGTAAGGTGAGCCAAGGCCAGGGCGATTGCTTGGCGCAGGGAGGCAAAGGCAGGGCAATGTTGTCGGAGCAGAGACGCCAATCGATCTTGGGTGAAGTGCAACGCAACGGACAGGTTCGCATCAAGGACCTGTCAGACGGGTTTGGCGTGTCGGAGGTCACGGTGCGTTCCGACCTCGAGATACTGGACCGCAAGGGACTGCTGACCAAGACCCGTGGAGGGGCGGTGACCCGGACCACAGATTCGACCACGGCCGCGTTCGCCCGGCGGATGCAAACGAACCTCGACGCAAAGAAGCGCATCGCCCGGGCGGCGGTAGAGCTGTTCGAGGACAACCAATCGGTCATCTTCGACGGCGGCTCGACATTGATGCAGCTTGCCATGCAGTTACCGCCGCTCAGCAATGTCGTGGTCGCCGCCACGGCCATGAATATTGTGCAGCATCTTATGCATCGTCCCGGGCTCGACGTTCATATGATCGGCGGCCGGGTCTATCCCGACACGGTGAGCACGCTGATCACCGATGCCGATACGGCTCTCGGCGGCTTGGTGGCGCATCAGGTCTTTGTTGGAGCGCATGCGATAGACTCGTCACTGGATGTGGTCGACGTGAACGAAGACATGGCGCGAACGAAGCGAAACCTCGTTCGCATGGCCCGGCGCGTTGTCCTCCTCGCCGATTCGAGCAAATGGGGCGTCAGCGGGACCTCCAAGGCATTTTCGCTGTCGGCCGTCGATGTGGTGATCACCGACGATGGCCTGCCCGGTCCAATACGCAGCCAGCTTGATAGGATCGCGGCCAAGGTGATCTATGCCTGAACCCGTCTCGGTCTCTGACCGCGACGGAACGATCCAATGCGCGCATGACCCACGGGCTTCGTATCGGCGGTCGGCCGTCTTTCATGACAGTCATGTTCTCCTCCTCAGGCTGGCGGCCTCCCAATGCTGCGCCAGAATTGTCACATGCTCTATAAAAATTTTACGCGCGTCAACATTTAAAATCCTGTATAGCGGATTGTGAAGGTGGACTGCTGCAGCCGCGACGGTTCCCAAAGCATGCCAATGGCTTCGGAGGAAAAGCTGGAAATGCACGGAAAATCAAAGACAAAGCTCGGCATCGGTGTCATCGGATGCGGTAACATCTCGATGACCTATCTGCGCAATGCAGCGCTCTTCGGCGGCGTCGAGCTGCGCGCCTGTGCCGATGTTTCAGCCGACATGGCTCAACTCCGCGCCAGGGAATATGGCATCCGCGCGCTCGGCGTCGATGCGCTGCTCGCCGACCCCGACATCGACCTTGTGTTGAACCTGACCATCCCGGCGGCGCATTTCGACATTTCGTTGTCAGCGCTTTCGGCGGGCAAGCATGTCTTCACCGAAAAGCCGCTGGCTACTACCGCTGCCGACGGTCGCCGGCTTGTCGACGAAGCTGCAAAGCGCGGCCTGCTGATAGGCTCGGCTCCCGATACTTTCCTTGGCGCCGCTGGACGCCGCGCCCGCCGCCTGATGGACGAAGGCGCCATCGGCAAGCCGGTGACCGGCACCGCCTTCATGATGGGGCGCGGCATGGAGCACTGGCATCCCAATCCGCAATTCTACTACCAGCCCGGCGGCGGCCCGGTGTTCGACATGGGTCCCTATTACCTGACCATGCTGGTCAATCTGCTCGGTCCGGTCGAGCGTGTCATGGCGATGGCGACGCGCGGCCAGGAGGAGAGGCTGATCACTGCCGACGGTCCGTTCAAGAACACGACGTTCAAGGTCGGCACGCCGACCAATATCCTGTCGCTGCTCGAATTCCGTTCGGGCGCCACCGTCACTTTCGGCGCTTCCTGGGATGTGTTCAAACACTCCAACCATCCGATCGAACTGCACGGCACCGAAGGTTCGCTGAGGCTGCCAGATCCCGACACGTTCGGCGGCACCGTCTCGCTGTCGGCGCGCGGCGTCGACTGGGCCGATTTCGCCAGCGAGAGCGAACTCTACGGCGCCCGCAACTGGCCTTATGCCGCGCCTGACCGCGCCAACTACCGCATGCTCGGCGTCGCCGATCTGTCGCGGGCGCTGAGCACGGGAAGAAAACCGCGCGCGTCAGGCGAACTCGCCTTGCATGTGCTGGAGATCATGGAGGCAATCCTGGCTTCGGGCGAAAGCCGTGACTCGGTTGCCGTCAACGGCACCGTCGACCAGCCGCCACTGCTTGGCGAGGAGGAAGCGGCAAGCCTGCTTGGCTGATGGGAAGATTCAGGCTGATTGACGCATCACAAGGGCGGCGTCGAGGCTGACTTTCGGCGCGACGCTCGCTGTGTCCTCGTTGAGCAAGGCGAGCAGCGTCTCGACACTGCGCCCTGCCATGGCGGCAAAATCCTGCGCGATGGTGGTCAGAGCGGGGCAGGTGTAGCGGCTCAGCGGATGGTCGTCATGGGCGGCGACACGCAGGTCGCAGTCCGCATTGCGGCCAATCTTCTTGCCTTGCGCGAAGGCCGCCGCCATCACGCCGAAGGCCAGGCGGTCATTGGCGCACAGTATGGTCTTGCCCGGCAGGCCGCCAGCCCCAAGCATCCGTTCCATCTGCTCGTAGCCGATGCGCTCGAAATCCCATGTGTAGTCGCTTGTGTTGCCGATCACCACCGGCTCCTGGCCCAGCTGCTGCATGGCGCCGACATAACTGTTCAACCGCTCTGGCGAATTGTGGTTGACATGCGGGATATCGAAATAGACCGGCGCGTCGCCGGAGCGGCAGAGATAGTCGACGATGGTCGAGACGCTCTGGGCGTTGTTGTTGCCGACGAAGGGTACGCCGCCTTCGAGATAGGTGTCGAAATAGACGATCGGCATCGTCTGCGTCAGTTTCTCCAGCGTGCGGCGGTCCGAGCGCAAGCCGAGCGGCGCGATCAGCGCGCCTGAGACTTTCAGCGACTGGATGGTGCGCGTCGCCTCGACTTCGAGTTCGCGCGAGCCGTGCGAGGAAATGACGATCGGCCAGTAGCCCTCGTCGCGCAGCCTGAGCTCGATGCGGCTGACCATTTCGGAATAGAAGGGATCGGCCACTGTCGGCACGACAATGCCGATGGCGCGGGTGCGCTTGCGATTGAGGTTGCGGGCAAACAGATTGGGCTGGTAATCGGACGAGCGCAGCGCCTCCTCTATGCGCTTGCGCGTTGCCGGCTTGACGCTGGTCGGATCGTCGAAATATTTCGACAGCGTCGGCCTGGAGACGCCGCAGGAGCGGGCGAAATCCTCCATCGTCTTGTGCTTCGTCATTCTATCCCTCGTCTGGCGGGCGCCAGAACCTTGGTCATCCTTTGGCGTTGCCCACCGTCCTGTAGCCGGCGCGACGCCACGCAACCTTCAAGACGAAATTTACAGGAAACCTAAGTGGTTTCAACGCGCAATGACAAATTATACCGTGCGTAAATTTAATCAATTGACGCGAAAATTATCCCGCATCAAAGTCTCGACCGCAGCGAGCAAGCGAAATATCCAGGAACCATGACACAACAGATCGATCAGCTTCTTTCCCAGCTTTATCAGCGGCTCGACGCCGCTGCTGTTGTCACCGGCAATGCCGTCGATCCGCGCTATGGCGACGATCTCTCCGGCAAGGGCGGAGGTCGGCCCGAACTGGTCTTGCGTCCGCGCAGCGCCGCCGAGGTCGCCGAAATCCTGCGCCTGTGCAGCGGCCTTGGCCAGAAGCTGGTCGTCCATGGCGGCCGCACGGGGCTGGCTGGCGCCGCGCGCGTGCAGCCGGGCGAAGCGGTGCTGTCGCTGGAGCGCATGACCGCGGTCGAGGCGCCCGACCGCGCGGCGGCAACCATCATCGCAGAAGCCGGCGCGCCGCTGCAAATGGTGCAGGAAGCCGCCGATGCGGCCGGCCTGATGTTCGGCGTCGATATCGGCGCGCGCGGCACCGCGACGGTCGGCGGCAACATCGCCACCAATGCCGGCGGCATCCGCGTGCTGCGCTACGGCATGTACCGCGCCCAGGTGCTCGGGTTGGAGGCCGTGCTTGCCGACGGCTCGATCCTGACTTCGCTGCGCGGCCTGGCCAAGGACAATTCCGGATACGATCTCAATCAGCTGTTCATTGGCAGCGAAGGCACGCTGGGCGTGGTCACGCGCGCCTGCCTGCGCCTGCATCCGAAGCCCGCCACCGAGGTCGCCGCTTTCTGCTCTCTTGGTTCGCTGGACGCGGCGATTGCGCTGCTCGGCCTGCTCAAGCAGCGGCTCGGTCCTCTGCTTTCGGCCTATGAGGTGAATTTCTCGCCGCTCTACGGCGCCATGATTGCCGGCATGGACGCGCCGGCGCCGCTGCCTGCCGGCGCGCCCGTCTACGCGCTGGCCGAGATCCAGGGCAACCAGGCCGATCTGGACGGCGAGCGTTTTGCTTCGGTGCTGATGCAGGCCGTCGAGGACGGCATCGTCGACGACGTGGTCGTCTCGCAGTCGCCGCGCGAATTCCGCGCGCTTTGGGACGTGCGCGAAGAGGCCAACCGCTTCCTGTTTGCGATCGAGGGCCTGACCGGCGTCGACATCAGCATTCCGCTGTCGACGATGGCGGCTTTCCTGCGCGACGCCGAAGCGGCGATCCGAGCTATGGACCACAGCGCCGAGATCTATGTCTTCGGCCATCTCGGCGACGGCAATCTGCACTATCAGGTCGACACCAGGGAACCGGCGGCCGCCTATGAGATCATCTACCGCGGCGTGGCAAAGTGTGGCGGCGCCGTCTCGGCCGAACACGGCATCGGCCTCGACAAGAAGAAATGGCTGAACCTCGTGCGCAGCGACGCCGAAATAGCAGCCATGCGCCGCCTCAAGGCGGCGTTCGATCCGCACAACATTCTCAACCCCGGGCGGATTTTCGACATCGCTTGATTGCTAGGAGGATCTAGCCAGCGGTCGGCGAAAGCAGCGCGTGGTAGTCGACCGTTCTCACCTGCTCGACGCCATCCAGCGTCATGTTGCCTGCGACATAGACGATGATCGCGAGCCCGAGCCAGCCGATCCAGCGGTACCGGGCAAGCAGCGCCGCCACCAGCGTCGAGGCGACCGCCATCAGTACCACCGACAGGATGAGGCCGAACACCAGCGCATTCATGTCATGCGCGGCAGCACCCGCCACGGCCAGCACATTGTCCAGCGACATCGAGACGTCAGCGACGACGATCTGCAGGATCGCCGTGCGCAGCGCCTTGGCCGGCCGCACCGCCGCAAGCGCTGTCGCGGCAGGGTCAGCGTCGGCATCGCTGTGCTCATCGCCGCCGGTGGAACGCAATTCCTGGAACATGTTCCAGCACACCCAGAACAAAAGCATGCCGCCGACCAGCATGATCCCCGGAATTTCCAGCAGCTGCACCGCGATCACGGCAAAGACGACGCGGATCACCGCGGCCGCGGCTATGCCGGCGACGATCGCCTTCTGGCGCAACGCCTTGGCCAGGCCGGCGGCCGCCATGCCGATCACCACGACATTGTCGCCCGAGAGCACGAGGTTGATGGTGATGACTTCCAGATAGGCGGCGACAGTGGTCTGGTCGAAACTCATAGAGCGGTCTCCCCGGAAGGCTCCGGCTGGTTGCGGCGGATCGGACCGATGTCTGCGCAAACGCGAGGACAGCTGATTTGAGTGCAGCAAGGCGTTGAAACAAGACGTCAGGCGCGGCCAATCGTTCCTCATCCACGGAATTCATCGCCAGATCGTGATTTCCCGACCAGAAATGCCCCTCATGGAAGGGAAGACAAAAGCGTTCCGCTTGCCTATCAATATTGCCGACCAAAGGAGAGATGAGCATGAGCAAGACGGCACTGATTTTCTGGGGCGGCTGGGAAGGTCATACACCGGCCCGCAGCGCCGCTGTCGTCAGCGAGATATTGACCGGACATGGCTTCGAGGTGCGGATAGAAGAGGGCACCTCCGCGCTTGCCGACCCGCAGCTCTCGGCCATCGATCTGATCGTCCCGGTGGTCACCATGTCGACCATCGAAAAGCCGGAGCTGCAAAACCTCGTCGCCGCTGTCAGCGGCGGAACCGGCCTTGCCGGCTTTCACGGCACCATGGGCGACAGTTTTCGCAACGAGCCGAACTATCAGTTCATGACCGGCGGCCAATGGGTCGCCCATCCCGGCGACATCATCGACTACCGTGTCGACATCACCAGCGATGATCCGATCGTCAGAGGTATCGACGGCTTCGCCTACCATTCCGAGCAGTATTACATGCATGTCGACCCGAGCAACGAAGTGCTGGCGACGACGACGTTTAGCGGCGAGCATCTCGACTTCATCGACGGCGTCGTCATGCCCGTGGTCTGGAAGCGCCGCTACGGCAAGGGCCGCGTCTTCTTCAGCGCGCTTGGCCACACGGCGGATGAGTTTTCCGTGCCGCAAATGCGCACCATTTTCGAGCGCGGGGCGTTATGGGCCAGCCGAGCCGCCTGATCCTGGGCCTGTCGTCAAGCTGAGCGCAGTGGGACGGATTGCTTCGGGTCCGCACATGGCGGACTTGTGGCCTGGGTGGCGACGCAAGTCGGGGAACTAATGTATGTCGCTCAAAAGTGGTCCCGGTTTTGAGAGAACGACATGCACAAAAACAAAGACCTAAAGCGCGTCGCCTGAATCCGTTCAAACGCGACGCGCTTTAGTCGGGCGGCGGTCTTTGTCCGGTCAGACAAAGAAGTCTTGGACGGCCTGCGGCTATTTTTCCCGCATCGCCCGGCGGAAGTTCTGCGTGATCGGCTCGGCGAGGTAGGAGAGCACGGTGCGAGCACCCGTCCGGATCATCGCCTCGCTCGACATGCCGGGCAGCAGCTTGCGGCCCTCCAGCTTGGCGAGTTCGCCCTTGTCGATCAGCACGGTCGCGGCGAAATACGGTGCGCCGCTGCGCTCCTCCACCATGCGGTCGGCCGACACGGTCTCCACGACGCCGTCGAGTGGCGGCAGGTTGTAGCGGGCGAAGGCCGGGAAGCTGACGCGCACGGGCTGTCCGGCGGCGATCGTCTCGACATCCTCCGGCTTGACCATGGCCTCGACCACGAGCTGCTGTTCGAGCGGCACGACTGTCATCAGTGTGTCGCCCGGTTTCACGACACCGCCCGCCGTGTGGACCTTCAGGTCCATGACGATGCCGTCAACCGGTGCGACGACATCGGTACGGGTAAGCACGTCCCTGGCGGCACGCTCCTGCTGTCTGAGATCAAACAACTCCGCCTCGACCTTGCTCAACTCGTCGACGGCGTCGTTCAGCCGTACTGTGCCGAGGTTCAGGATTTGCATATCGATCTCGGCCATGGCGCTTCTGGCACGAGCGATCGCCGCGACGTTGGTCGCGCGCTCCCCCTCGAGCTCCTGCTGTTGTCGTCTGAGCAACAGGTTCCGCTCGCGGGTGGTCAGCCCCTTCTTGAGCAGGCTCTCGAGGTCTTTGGTCTCACCCTCGATCGCCTTGATCTGCGTGTCCTTGGTGACGATAAGCTGCTCAAGTCCCGTTATCTCGTCCTGGGTCTGCTGACGGCGCTGGCTGAGGATCTCCTGTTCGTCTGTCAGATTGTGGTGCTTCGCCGCGAACACGTCACGCTGTGCGGCCACGGCGTCCCTTGCGGCGGTGGCGGGGTTTGCGAGCAATGCCGGATCAAACGCGATCTCGGCCTTGTCGTCACGCTCGGCCCTGAGGCGCGCGGCCAGCGCGTCACGCGTTGCTATCCGGTTCTGGATCAGGTCGAGCTGCGCCCTTGCCTGCGTGTCGTCTAGTCGGACGAGGACCTTGCCCGCCTTGACGATGTCACCGTTCGCGGCGTTCAGCTCCGCGATGATGCCGCCCTCGAGGTGCTGGATGAGCTTGCGGTCGCCGGCGACCTTGACGACGCCCTGTGCCACCGCGGCACTGTCCAACGGCGCCAGTGCCGCCCAACCCCCGGCCACGCCGAAGAACAGGAACATGATCGCGAACCCGGTGGACGTCAGGCCCGCAAGACGCAGGGGTACCGGTTCCAGCAGGGAGGGTGGCGGGAGGGGTAGCGGCACGACGTTCATATCGGTTCTCGTTTCATGCCTGGTTCGCCACTACAGTCGAGCCCAATGCACGCGACGTACGCTTTGAAGAGGAACGTGGATCGTTGCTGACGCCGGTCACGGTGGTGGAGATCTCTGGCGTCGGACTCGCGGCTATTTGATTTACCTGACGGATGCGCGCGGAGAGTTCGTTGAAGACATAGTCGCGCGAACCGTAGAGGTCTTGTTGGCCCCGGTTGAGAACCAATATCTTGTCAACTTTCTCCATGATGTTCGGTCGGTGCGCGATCAGGATAACGGTCGCGCCCGCAGTCTTGACAGTGCCGAGGGCTGCGATCAACGCGTCCTCACCCTCGCGGTCGAGGTTGGAATTGGGCTCGTCCAGGATAATGAGTGGCGGGTCGCCGTAGAGTGCCCGCGCCAACCCGATGCGTTGGCGCTGCCCGCCTGACAGCACCGCGCCGGAGTCGCCGATCTCGGTGGCGTAACCCTTCGGCAGCCCTTTGATCAGTTCGTGAACGCCCGCCAACTGCGCGGCCTTGACCACGTTGTTGAAGACCGCCGGGTTGAGTGTCGCGAAGCGGCAGATGTTTTCGGAGACGGTGCCGGCGAAGAGCTCGATGTCCTGCGGCAAGTAACCGACATGGTGACCCCGGTCCTCCGCCGCCCATTGGGCAACGTCCATGCCGTCCAGCAGCGCACGCCCCCCGGACGGACGCCAGGCACCGGCCAGTATTCGCGCCAGGCTCGTCTTGCCGGCCCCGCTCGGGCCGATCAACGCCATTGCTTCACCCGGAATGAGCCGGAAGCTGATCCCTTTCAGGATAGGCTCGCCACCCTGTCGGGCCAGCACAAGGTTGTCGGCCTCGAACCTGCCTTTCGGTCGTGGCAGTGGCAGAACCGGTGTGGCTTCCAAATGCTGTCCGGCGACCGCGGTGAGACGCCGGTAAGCGGCACGCGCTCCGACCGTCGCCTTCCATGTGCCGATCGCTTGCTCGACCGGCGACAAGGCGCGCCCCATCAGGATCGAGGCGGAAATCATGATGCCGGGCGAAGCCTCGTTGCGAAGCACCAGATAGGCGCCAAGGCCCAGTATGGCCATTTGCAGGGCCAGCCGGTGGCAACGCGCGATGGCCGCGATGACGCCGCCACGGTTGGCGGCAAGAACTTGTCCCTTGTTGGCCTCGTCCTGCTGCGCCTTCCAGCCCTCCATCAGTGGCTTCAACATGCCCATCGCCTGGACGACCTCGGCGTTGCGGATTGCCGCCTCGGCCTGCACGTATGCCCGCGACTGGGCGTTTGCGGCCTCGGTCAACGGTTTGCGTGTGATGTATTCGTTGAGCAACGCCAACGCGAACAGCACGATTCCGCCGCACAGCGCCAACCAGCCAAGCCAGGGGTGCATGAAGAATATGGCGGCGAAAAACAGCGGTGCCCAAGGCGCGTCAAGGATCGGGAAGATGCTCGGGCTGGTGAAGAAATTCCGCACTTGATCCAGGTCGCGCAGCGGACGGGCGTTGGCGTGACCGGGCGCCGAGGCGGCATATTCCACCGATGCGGTCAGGAGAACTGGTCCCAACCGCGCGTTCATCCACGATCCGACGGTAGCCAGAAGACGCCCGCGCACAACCTCCAGCCCCGCCATCGTCACCAGTGCCCCTGCCGCCATCAGCGACAGCATCATCAACGTCTCCAGGCTGTGGCTGGACAACACGCGGTGGTAGACCTGGAGCATATAAAACGCCCCGGTCAGCATCAGCACGTTGATGCCGCCGCTGAACCAGATAAGCGGCCGGATGGCGCGTCTGGCCTCTTTCATCACCACCTGCAGGGCAGGGGGCTGTTGGCTGTTTTTCTTCATTGAGACGACGTCCCCCATGCAACTGATCGCGGATGCTGATAGGGGGGCGGCGCTGGCCGCCCCCGTTGGTCAGGTGTCAGCCGACGTCGACAAGTATGTGCTGTATTGCCGACTGGTCCGCGTCCGCGTCCGCCACCTGGAACGCGAAGTCGAGGCTGGCTGACGGCGTCTCGGTCACGGTCGTGCTGAAGGCGATGTCCACGATTTTCAGCACGTCGTTGTCGGCGCCGTCGAAGGCCACCAGGTTGGTGGTCGAGCTGCCGCCGCCGGCGCCGGTCGTCCTGATCAGGTCGATCGCACTGCCGGTGATGCCGTTGCCCGACTGCATGATCTGGACACCCTGCAACAGGTACTCTTCGCCGGCTGCGTTGTAGTCGTTCTGCTCGATGATCACGAGGCCATCATTGTTGTCGAGTGTGAACTCGCTGCTGTACGGGGACGGGACCTGACCCGTCTTGAAGATGTCGGCGTTCTGCACGTACATAGCCCGCGTTATCGAGGTGTCGTCCGCTGTGCCGAAGATGTTGTCGACACCGTTGTCGGCCAGGTTGAGGATCAGCATCACGTCCTCGCTGTTGCCGATGCCGTCGAACTTGATGGCCATGCTGCCGGCGAAGGCCGAGGTCTGCGGCGTCTGTTGCTCCTCGGTCGCGATACCGACGTTGTTGTCGAAGAACCGCAACGTGAGCAGTTCGCCTTTCTGGATCGTGTCACCGGCAACACCGTTGGTGCTCTGCGTCGCAGACACCCACGTTTCATTGTCGTTGCTCACCATGTCGTGACCATTGAACGTGAATGTGGTGTCAAAGGGATTGGATTTCCCCTCACCATTGGGCGTCAGGCCGAACGGGTTGGCTCTGTTGACCAAATTGCCCGTGAACTGCACGTAGAAGTCTTCGTCGACATTCGGCGTGGTCCCGTCATCCGCCTGCAATTGTTCCACCACGACCTGCGGGTGGCCCGTGTTGCCCGTGGGCTGCTTGAACAAGAGCTCACTGGTGTGGATCAGGTCGAAGCTGAAGCCTTCGAGCGGATCGGTCAGGGTGATGGTATAAGTGTCGTGAACCTTGTCGAAGACGAGAGTGCCGCCCGCCGTGCCTATCAGGGTGCTATCCGTTGGGTCCTTGTGGTAGTCGAAGGTGAAGTCGAACGTCGCCGTGTCGGAAGTCTCCGACGCGAGCGTGACCTCCGGGCTTATGATATCTCCGCCGCCGCCGCCGGTGATCGAGCCGGTGAGTGCGATCTGGACACCGGCGAGGAGGTCGTCTGCGTCGACGAAGTCAGAGTGCGTGGCGTCGTAGAACGTATCCGGGCGGCTGTCCGCACCGATGTCGTAGCCGAAGGTTCCGCTGGCCGACGCGTTGAGCGCGTTGACCAAAGTCTCGTTCTGGATACCGTCGAGAAGGGGATTCCCGTCGAACTCCGCCGTGATCGTTGGAGCATCGTCCTTGAAGACGAGGTTTGTGCCGATGTTGACGCTGCTCAAGGCCTGATCGCCGTCACCGTCGGTGATGGTCGCCGTCAAAGTGACGAGATCATCGGCTGCCAACGTTGTTTCCTGATCCGGGCCGGTGTCGGGTGAGTGTATGACGGCACGCGCCTGATCGAGTGTCACGAGGCCGGCGGCGCTGACGCTGACCGTGAACACGAGGTCGTCGGTGCCGGCGGTGCGGCCTTCAACGGCGCCGCTGAGATTGACCGAGAGGAGGACCGCCTCACCGGTTAAGGTGTCGGTTAGGCCGCTGTCGTTGGTGACCTGGTTGATGTCGAGCACATAGCCGATGGCGTCGCCATCGGCACCGGCATTCGAGGTGAAGGCCGTCGAGAAGCTCGCGCTATTGTCACCCAGGCTGGACTCGTCGACGGTCAATGTCGGCTCCGTGCCGGAGGCGCTGATCGTCGGGCCGTCGTCCTCGAACTGGAGCGCGTTGCCGATGCCGACCGATTGGGTGGCGATGTCGCCATCGCCGTCGGTCACGGTCACGACCGCGTTCACCAGGCTGCCGAGATTGACCGACTCATCGTAATTGTCCGGTGAAGTCGGGTGATGGAGCGACAGATACTGGGCGACCGTAACCTCGCCCAGATCGTTGATCGAGATCGCAAACGCAACCGCCCCGGCCGCATTGGACGTGCCGTCCGGATGGTCCACCCGGCCGACGATCACGCC